>JASEFH010000008.1 GCA_030019205.1 Methanomicrobiales archaeon | reverse complement strand
GTGCGGTTTCTGCCGAGGAAGATGCTTCCGGATAATCTCCCAGAGATAATCGTCGATTTCCTGAAATGCCATGTCTTGGGCTCAGGGTCCTCAAGGGTCTTATAATTTTGGGATATCCTCTGTATCATAAGAGATTATAGAGATATGGCCGAACAGCCCGGACTGTTTTACCGGCATCCGTATGAGCATGCTGCCGGCGTGACGTTCACATTTTCGGGGCTTTGCCCCGGTCAGGTGTCGATCGGTGCAGCCTCCCGTGTATCCTTGCAGGCATGGATCACCACAAAACCACTCGGGGCATCCGGGAATCCCTCAAAGACCGTCTGGACGACCTCGCGGTCCAGGAATCCGGCCTTCTCCAGCAGCGACTCGACCTCACCGGTCGAGTAGAAGACGGCGTCGCGGAAGAAGATGCTCTCCGCCCTCTCCCGCAGGTACTGCCGCCCGAGCGGGCTCTCCCGATCGATGATCCCGAGGGTCAGGCTACCCCCTTCCTTCAGGATCCGCCGAACCTCGCGGAAGGCGGCGAGCGTATCCTCGATGAAGCAGACGACCGTCACCATGAGGACGAAATCGAAGACCCTGTCGCAGAACGGAAGCGCTTCGGCGGCCCCGACGACGGCCTCGACACCCCTCTCCCGGGCGATGCGCACCATCGCAGGGGAGATGTCCACGCCGACCTCGATCTGCAGCGGTGCGGCGAAGCGTGCGGTCCCGACGCCCACCTCGAGCCCGCTCCCGCGCCACGGCACGTACTGCTCCAGCGCCCGCACCTCGGCCTGGTAGATGTGCGGATTTTCGTCGTACCATCGGTCGTACAGCCAGGGATACCGATCGAAAGGAGTCGCACGGACATGCGCGGTGCCGCCCGAACTCTTCAGCAGGGATCGGGACTTATCGCCGTCATGCCGCTCTCTGCCCTCGTCTGCGCTTCCACGCCGCTGCATCGCATAGAGATGGTCGAGCCGATTTAAAACTTTATCCGGCAGTGTCTGGAATCGATATCGACAATGCTCGACCTGTCCGATTCAGGATCAGCGACCAGAAAGTCTTCTTCTCAAGAGTATACTCCTGCGCTCGAAATCCTCATCAAGGTTGACGGCTTTCCGGTGTTCCCCGGGAAAGGGGCTCGCCTCTCCAACCCCTTCGGGGGATAGAGACGCTTTTAACGGTATTCCCCCGCCCATACAGGCCTATCGCACGATTCCACTCCTCTCGAAGGTGAGGCGGGCGGCCTTTTCAGGATCGCGGGGAGGTGAGAATCGGATCCGGCCATAGCATATCCGCAGGAGAGGTGGAACAATCCCGCAGAGGGCCTTCACCATGAAAAAGAGATCCGGTGTATCATTCTGTATGCTTGAATCATCGAATCATGCGCGTTTCGACAGAGCGTATCCTGGATGCTCGGGACTCCGTTCTGCCGCATTGGAAAATGGATGAGCGTTCTCCGCGCATCCTGCATCAGGCAGCAGAGTATATCGCGGAAACCCGTGCGCTCACCGTCACATCCCCGGGCTGAATGGGTGTAGGAACCGAAGCAGCCGCGCCGGACTCCCTGAATGCCGGGATCGGTGTCGGACCAGGGATCTCGTCGATCGCAATCTCCTTCACGCCCGTGATAGCCAGACCTGCAGCGGAGGCAGCGGTCTCCGCATCGGAGCGGGTCTGACGAACCGCCCGTTGCAGCGCCTCGGTGCGGAGCTGCCGCTCTCTCTCCTCGCTCAATCCGAACTCGATGAAATCGATGCGGTTGGCGCCTCCTGCCACCGCGGCATCCAGGATCTCTCCAGCCCGGCTCGTATTCTCGAGCGTCACCAGCAGGGAGTTGGTCACCCGGTAGGACCGGACGGTCCGGTTGATCGGATCTTCGCCGTCGGAATATACTGGCAGAATCGTGTATGCCGTTGTATTGATGGCATTCCGCCCCAGACCGGCAGCCAGGAGGGCCTCGATCACCCGGTTCGCCCGCTCCGCATTCCCCTGCTGGGCAGCGCGGGCGTCGGGATCGTCGGTCTCAACCGCCAACGAGATCCGCACCCGATCGGGGGATGCCATCGCTTCGCCCGTGCTCGCGGCATGGATCAGCCGTTCGGTAGCGTTGGATATCGGCTGGGCTGCGGTGCTGCCCATGAGAGCAGCACCCAGTAATGCCAGAATCAGCAACATCATGCCTCTCGTCATCCACATGCAGTCCCCCTTGCATTCCCTTAGTATAAACGTTCCTCCGCTCCGCTGACGTTCCCACGATCCGCCAAGCGACCCTTCGGAGTGATGAAGCTGGGTTTCCCCTCCCGATCCCGATACGCCAATCGCGTCTGCACACGTTAACGCTATCTATCCGACTCCCCGTTCTGCAGGCAGGGATGCGGAAAGAGGGTCCTATACTCCGATAAACTGGAATTCTGCCGGTCATCGGCAGGCCACGATCGGCCGGGGCAACCTTGATTATGCGGTTCTCGGAAAACATCGATCATAGCCACACTATGGGTGACAGTATGGACGATCTGCCCTACCTGAAAGTGCGCTCCCAGCTGCGGGTGTGGGAGCGGGGAAGCGGTCAACTTCCCTCTTCGGAGAAGGGGACAGTGCATGCCTACATCATGGACTGCGTCAGACGATACGCGGATGAGCGGGGGATACCGGAATCCAGACTTCTCGAGAAGCTGTTCTGCAACATCATGGTCGAGACGCTCGACTCCGAGGGGAGACTGGTTTTCATCCGAAAAAGGCTGCGGTGAACGGCAAGCGGATCGCGCCGGGATCGAACGCAGGATCCTCTTCGGCATCCAGGAGACCGTGCTGCCAGCGGGACCCGTTCCCGGGCGATACGGGTGTCGCGCGCTGTTCGCGATACCACATGCAAATCAGCATCCGGTTCTATCTGTGCAGGCATCCCTCTACCATCCTGAAGCATCCGCCTGATAGGGGAAGGGCCATACCATGATACCTTCTGTCCTCCTGTGGGGATAGGAAGCAGAAATCCTCCTGTGTTCACTCCTCCGAAGGAATGGGTTAGAGTGCGGTGAGCAGCCTGGAGACCCCCGGGCCGGGATGTGTTCGGATGTCGTACAGCAATCTGGCACTGCCCTTTCAGGCTATCGTACTGGCGGGGTGGGGGCACCCCCTCGCCCTTTTGGGTGCGACGGATTCGATTGTTTATCCCTGCAGGGAGCCGGATCTCCGGCTCGTAGGGTATACTTACGCGATAGGAGCCAGGAGCCGCACCATCGGGCTCGAGGGATGTGCGGGCAGGGAGGCGTCTGTCTGGTCCTCCATCACCCGATCCTGTGGGAAGGGGGTGTCGCACCCTTTCAGGATGCGGCGAGCCCTCGAACTGCGGTGCAGTGCACTCTTCCCGCGGTCGCCTCCCTCCGGCAGGGGGGCGAAGCCCGATCGAAGCATTCAGGGGATCGGTGAATGCAAATCCGTTCTTGGCGTGATTGGCAGGGGGTGAAGAGAGGATGCAGCCTGCGCCGTTACGATCCCGGCGCACGGGCCTTCCTGCCGCGGTTCTCCAGGGATCCGACCAGGATCAGAATGGCCGGCATCGCGATGATCGCCCCGATCAGGGCGAACCCGACCGAGATGACGGTCACCGACCCGAAGTTGCTGATCATACCGAACTCGGAGAGTATCAGCGCTCCGAAGCCGAAGACGGTCGTCAGTCCCGATACCGTGATCGCGGTTCCGATGCGCTGGACGGCGTAGCGGATCGCCGGGACCAGCGCGAGCCCGTTCGCCTGCTCCTCGTAGGCTCTCTCCATGATCAGGATCGTATACTCCGAGGCGACGCCGATGCTCATCGAGCCCAGCACCGCGGTCATGGGTGTGTAGTCGATTCCGAACAGGTACATAATCAGGCCGTTCCAGCCGACGATCATCACGATCGGTACGAGCGGCGTTACCGCTCTGCCGACCTTCCGGTAGATGATTGCCAGGAAGGCGAAGATCAGCCCGAAGGCCAGCACGGTCATCAGGGTCTTGCCTGCGCTGATCTCACGGATCAGGTTCGTGAACATCTCCGGCATCCCCGTTACATCGGCCGTCACTCCGGGCGGCGGGGGAAGGTAGTCCAGATCGCGGCGCAGCAGGTCTATCTGGGTCATCGCCACCGGATTCGTCATCGAGACGTAGTAAAACTCCATCACGGCTTCAGAGCGCCCGTTCATGTACCGGTTCAGGGTATCGGCGGGAATCCTTGCCAGCACATCCCCCAGTTCCCGATCGTTCTCCGGCATCTGGCCGTCATTGTACTGGAGGACATACGTGGCAAGGCTGGCCGATCCAGTTATCTTGCTGTTGTGCTCCTCTTCGTAGCGCTGGAACTCGTGCATCCAGCGGATGCCGTCGACGCTGACCGCCCCGCCCCCCCGAACCAGCACCGGAACCCCCGAGGTTGCCTCCATCATCCGGCCCACTTTGTCGAGCAGGACCTTTGCCGGCATGTCCGGCGGCACGAAGGTCTTCTCGTCCGTGTTGATTGGTATGAGGCCGTCCATCTGGTAGCCGACGACCGCGACGAATGTGAGGATGAGCAGCACGGGAACCGCGTTCTTTGCAACTTTCTCTGCCAGCCGTCCGATTGCCATGTCGTAGCGGTCCATCCATCCCCTGCGTCCTTCATCCGTTGAGGTGCCGCCGCCCTTCACCGGCCGGTACGTGAACAGCATCCCGAACGTCGGCACGATGGTCAGCGCGGCGAGGTAGCAGGAAGCGATCCCGATGACGCAGACGATCCCGAACCCGGCGACCATCGGAAGGGGTGATATCCAGAGGGCAATGAATCCCATCGCCGTTGCCAGCATCGCCAGCAGCACCGCGGGTCCGGCCTTCGTGACGGTGGTGCGGACGGCATCGGGAACCGATGCCTTCCGCACCTCTTCGTCGAACCGCGAGTGGAACTGGATCGCATAGTCGATACCGATGCCGATCAGCACCGGGAATGCTGCGATAACCGCCATGCTCACCTTCATGCCGGACCATCCGATGATTCCGAAGGTGAAGATGAGTCCGATGGCCACGATGCCCACCGGCAGGAAACGGTAGCGGACGTGGCCAAAGAAGAAGCCTACGGCGACCACCATCAGCACCATCGCAGCCACGATCAGAGTGCCCATCGAGGTGCCCATCTCATCCATCATCTGCTCGGCAAATGGCGCCTCGCCGGTCAGCGCCGCCGTGACCCCGGGGGGCCTCTCGATACTCTCGATCCGGGAACTGATGGATCGGACCAGGGAAAACGTCGAGTCGTCGGAGAGCCCCGGTTCGACCGTCGCCACGCTGATCGTCATGGCATTCGAGGGGGCGAACCGGGAGAGCATCTCGGGCGGGATGCGGTCTCTGGCCTGCTGGATCTCTCCCGGGGAGGTCGGAAGGACACCCCCATTGGCCTGCTTGAGCACTGCGGCGATGCTGCTGGTGCCGCTGACGTAGCGCTCTTTTCCCATCTCCTCCTCGAGGCGGTCGATGTAATCGATCACAGCGGGATCGTAGATATTGTCAGCCTCGACAAGCACCATCAGGCTTGCGGGCTGGTAGGTGCTGGTATAGTGGGCGAGGAGGTTGAAGCGCTCGGTATCCTCCCGCACATAGGTGTCCATGCCCGTCTCCATCGAGACGAACGCCATTCCCGCGAGGGCTGCCAGCACTGCACAGACGACCACGGCGGCCACCAGCAGCGGCCGCCGCACGATGACTTCCGCGAAATCAGAGTATACCGACATCATGTACCCTTCTCACCAATCTCTCCTGTCCGCCGTTTCCTGCAGGTGGATAGATCCCCACCGGCCGCCCGATGGGATCCACAGCCCCGCCATCCAGGCATTCAGGGAAGGATACTCCTCAGGAGCTGGCACCCTTCCCGCGCAGCCGCATGACGAAATAGCCCGTCCCGATCAGGCCGGCGGCGATGATGGCCAGGACGATCGGGTTGTCCAGGAGAGCGGAGATCCCCTCCTTCCTGACCACGCCCACGGTGACTTTCATGGTGTCGGAGGTCTGGGAATTGCCCAGCGCGTCTCTGTACCGGATCTCGGAGTCGAGGCCGTAGTCCTTCTCGGTAGCCCCGGCATCGACGGAGACCTCGAACCGCGCAACGGCCGCCTGACCGGGAGCCAGATCGCCGAGGTAGGCAGTATCGTCGTTGCTGGTGAACGGATCGACGGCCGAGATGCGGGCCTGGGCGTTATAGGCGGTGGCGGCACCGATATTCTGGAACTCGACCTCGATCACGCTCTTCTGGCCGGGATTGAGAGTGCTCGTAAGAGGTGTGGCAGTAAACGCGATCTTGCCGCCGACCGGCACGCCCATGGTGAGCAGGCCCGACTGCACCAGCAGACCGTCCGCATTCTTGTACTCCAGCAGGGCTTTAAGGGGATAGGTCTGCTCCTCTGCATTCTTTGATACTGAGACCTTGTATCGGCAGGTGATGGTCTCGCCCGGCGCGAAGTCGCCGACGTAGACGCTGCTCTCCGTGGGGATGACCGGACTGTTGTTGTCGTTCCGCACGATCTTCACCACGGCATCCCGGGCATTCTCATACCCGATGTTCTTCAGGGTCAGGGTGAGGTAGCCCTCCGTGCCAACGTTCAGGTGGTCGGTATCCATCTCCAGCAGCTGCAGACGGGCATTGGCGGTGACAGTGATGCGCAGCGGCAGTTCCACGGTCTTCTGCCGGTAGAAGTAGCGCATCGTGTCCATCCCGTACTGCTCCGCCTCCTCCAGATAGGTGTAGGTCACGGTGAGGGGCAGAGTATACGTCCCGGCGGGCGCGTCGTCCGCGACGAGTACGATGAACGTTACTTGTTTGGCCGTAGCCCCGGGGATATCCCCGATCATCTGCGGATCGGTCTTGACTGTCAGCGGGGCATTGCCACTCGAGAGGTTGACCGTGACGAGTTTGGCGGTGTTGGGCTGATCCTCCCGGGTGACGATGGCGGGATCCACGATCTTCACCTGGTTCAGTCCGGCATTGGCGATCACAACGTTCAGGGTAGCCGTCTCACCGGGAGAGACCTGGTTGGTGCCGGATATGCTGGCAGAGAGTTCCGGGCTGCCGTAGAGAAACTTCTCTCCGGCGGATGCCGTTGCAATCCCGCTGCAGAACAGCAGCATTCCCAGCACTGCGAGAACAGTGAACCGGAAGGCACAGCCAGAACGCTGCGCCGCATCGCTCTTTCCCGATCGTGACATTCACAGACCTCATCCTCGAAGTACGAGGCGCAATATCGTATTGCTACGTGAAACCCGAGGTTATTTAAATATTCCTATTATGTGTTACAATCGTCTATAACACAGGCATGTTATTCAGATGTGCAACATATTTAAGTAACCTATTTATAGGATAAAATTGAACTCGATTCAATGGTACGCCTTCGGGCCGATTTTTCCCGGATAAAACAGCTTCTGCAGGAGAACCCGCAGGGTATGAGTGTCACCGAGATCGCTGCGGCACTGAACAAGAACAAGCATTCTGTGGGCAGGTACATGGATATTCTCCACGCCGCCGGGGAGGTCGAGGTCCGTAACTACGGAATGGCCAAGGTCTTCTCCCTCGCCCAGCGGGTTCCGCTCTCGGCCATCCTGCGGTACACGAGCGAGTTCATGATGGTCCTGGATAAGGACTTCCGTGTGCTCCAGATCAATGCTCCCTTCCTGGAATTCCTGCATAAGGCGCGGGAGGACGTGATAGGAAGGCACATTGCCTACATCCCGCTCCCAGACGTGCCGCTTCAGGACCTGATCCAGAAGTTGAGAGACGCGCTGGAGCAGAAGAAGTCCTCCGAGGATCTCTTTCTCCAGAACGAAGGGGAGCACTTCTTCCGTGCGCGGATCCTGGAGACGGTATTCGAAGACGGGAGAGAGGGATATACGGTCATCCTGAGCGATCTGACGGAGCAGAAACGAGCCGAGCTCGAGCTGCAGCGGAGCGAGGCCCGTTACCGCGCGGTCGTTGAGGGGCAGACGGAGTACATCTGCCGGTTCCTCCCCGACGGCACCAATGTCTTCGTCAACGAAGCCTACTGCCGATTCCTCGGCATGCCGCGCGAGCGGATCATCGGGCGGAAGGTCAGGCCACGGGTGCCTGATGCAGAGGCGGCAGGTGTACGGCAGCATCTTTCATCTCTCACGATAGATCGCCCCGTGGGAACAATCCAGCACCGGGTGATTCTGCCCGATGGTTCGATGGGCTGGCAGCAGTGGACGGATATGGCGATATTCGACGAGATGGGGAATATCGTAGAGTATCAATCCGTCGGACGCGATATCACCGAGATGAAGCAGGCAGAAGAGGCCCTCCGTCAGAGCGAGGAGAAGTACAGGGAGCTGGTAGAGCTCGCCAACACCGTGATCCTGAAAATGGATCTCTCCGGAAATATCACCTTCTTCAACGAATTCGCGGAGGGATTCTTCGGCTATGCCGAAGACGAAATCCTCGGTCGCAACGTGGTCGGAACCATCGTGCCGGCAACCGAGAGTTCGGGGAGGGACATGCAGGAGCTCATCGCCAACATCTGTTCCCATACCGAGCAGTACCAGCTCCACGAGAATGAGAACATCACCCGCGACGGCAGACGGGTCTGGATGCGCTGGACGAACCGCATGATCCGGGACGGCGCCGGAAAACCGACGGGTATCCTCTCCATCGGTGTCGATATCACGGAGTTGAAACGCGTCGAAGAAAAGCTCAAGGCGAGCGAGAAGAGGTTCAGGGAACTCGCAGAGATGCTTCCACTCCCCGTCTTCGAGACCGATCGGGCGTGTATGCTCACCTATGGAAACGAACAGGCGTTCCTGTCCTTCGGGTACCATCCGGAGGATATCAGGGAGGCCCCCCATCTACTGGAGATGATCGCACCCGCGGATCGGGATCGCGCCCGAAAGCATATCGAGCGTTTGCTGGAAAATGTAGGACGAGCGAACGAGCAGTTCACCGCTCTTCGCAAGGATGGCACGACCTTCCCCATGATGGCGTACACCGCATCGATCGTCGAGGGGGGGCGGATCGCCGGACTTCGGGGTATCGTCATCGATCTGACCGAGCACAACCGCACGAAGAATTCTCTTCAGGATGAGCGGGATTTCATCGCCGCCGTGCTGGATACGGTCGATGCCCTCGTTGTCGTCCTGGATCCGCAGGGCCGCATCGTGAGGTTCAACCGTGCCTGTGCGGAGCTGACGGGATACGCCCCGGAAGAGGTGCAGGGGGAACTCTTCTTCGATCGCTTCATTCTTCCAGGAGAGATGGATGCGGTCCGTGCCACATTCGATCATCTCGTCGCGCGGAGGACAAAAGTCCGCGCACGGAATCACTGGGTGATGCGGGATGGCTCAAGACGGCTCATCGACTGGTCAAGCACCGCCCTCCTCGACAGAGAGGGACGTGTCATGCACGTGATCGGCACGGGTATCGACATCACGGGCAGAGAGGGGGGCGGGGCCGGATCCCGGTCGCCGTGCTGGGGATAGGGGTGCATGAGCGCCTCTTTTTCCATGTCATGGCATTAATACCCATCCGACAATGGCGGACGCTCTGCACCGGCTCGGGCATGCGGAAGGCATGCGCACCTCCGCGATGCAAGGAAAAGCGATGGAGTTAGCATGGCAGATGGTTTTCGATCCTGAAAAAGGCAGCTGGATTTCTGCAATTGCACGTCTCCCCTCACACCGAACGGACCGGATCGCAGTCGTGACGTGCTTCCATTTACAGCAATGCGATCATCTTTTTACTGGCAACCGATGAATGTTGGTTTTTTCCAGATTTAGCCGGCTTGAGTCGTTGCATATCGATACCCGCATGCATATCATCATGAAAAATAAAAATTAATTATATATTAAAATATTATTGATATATTGCTTTTTTAATCGAATATGGGACGGAATTTTTCCGCCATTTTGTGACCGTATGCCGATGTGTTGAAATTGAATATCGTGTAAAACTATATATACTTTCGATGCCCATATGGTAAACGTAAACCTCCTAAACCTTGAGTGGCAGCTGCCACTCATTCTTTTGCAGATGTGATGCTTGACGCGACAGCATGGCTTTTTTTATATCACTTCAGGAATGAACGTTGTACATACTCCGGGCTCGTGCCCGGGCGGAACAGGGCTGTCTCTGCAGATCCGCTCCAGGGCAACAGCAGCATCCGTGGTATGTGAGGGTAGGTGGGTGCAGCGATGCAACCGAAAGCGGTCAGAATCCCGAGGGGTACGTGCAGCCTCTTCGGGACGATACGGGCGGTCGGAGGAATTCGGAACAGCAGTATCCTGGTGCACGGGCCCAAGGGCTGCGTCTACCATATCAACTATATCCTGGGGATGCGGGGCGGTCGCCCATCACGGATCTACTCCACCTGTCTTGACGAACAGGACGTCATCTTCGGGGCGGAGCGGAAACTGCGGGATGCGATCGACGACCTGCTGGAGGAGCAGGACCCCGATATCCTGTTCGTGCTCTCCTGCTGCGCGTCCAGCATCATCGGAGAGGATGTGGGGAGTGCGGTAGCGGATTCGTCCTCCCGGGGACGGGTGATCGGGCTCGAGTCGGGGGGATTCGAAGGAGACTTCCGGACGGGTTACAGCCGCACCCTCTGCACCCTGGTCCGTGAGCTGGCAGGGGAACCCCGTACCGTCGATCCGCGCTCCGTGAATCTGATCGGGCTGCTCCGGGGCGGCCCGGATCTCCAGGAGCTGCGGAGGATGCTCTCACGCCGGGGGATTTCCGTCAATACGGTCCTGACGGCCGGTGCGGATCTCCCCTCGCTCGAGAGGATGGGGGATGCAGCCCTGAACATCGTCCTCTGCGAAGCTGCCGGCAAAGAAGCGGCGGAACTGCTGTGCAGGAGATTTCATACCCCTTACCTGCTGGAGACCCTTCCCATCGGCGCGGGAGCGTCCTGCCGGTTCCTGCAACGTGTTGCGGAAGCTCTCTCGCTCGCGGCGGATGCCGACGGCTGTGAGGAGCTGCAGCCGTTCGATCCGGCCTGCCTGCAGGGGCGGAAGATCGCGATCATCGGGGGGCCGACCCGAGCGCTCTCCGTGACGCGGTTCCTGGTTGAGCTGGGCGTCGAGCCCCGTCTGGTCGTCCTCGATTTCGATACAGATACCCGGGGGAAGATCTCCGATATGCTCGGTACGGCTTGCGACGTTCTGGTGGAACCGGAGCAGGACCTGATCTTCCGGAACCTGAAAGAGAAGGGGATCGATCTCGTCCTTGGAGGGCTGCTGGAGAGGCCCCTGGCTGATGCTCTTTCTATCGAACACCTGGACATCATGCACGGCTGCCAGAGCACTGTGGGATTCCGGGGTGCCGAGAACCTGCAGCGGCTCCTGCTCGCAGGCAGGAACGACTGATCCAGGAGATTCGAACCCGGCTCGATATGCGGCACAGCCGACCATGGGGAACCAGAAGTGTACATGTTCGACGGGGACGGTGAGACCGAACGAGCGATTGGCTCTGGCTGGTAACTCTGGCGTCCCTGGTCGGGACGGTCGCCAGTGTCTACAGGATGGCCCAGGGTTTCTTCCATGGCTGTTTACGAGCGCAACCTGGACGGTTGTCGGCTACAGGAGGGGGAACTACCCGCAGACACAGCCCTCTTCTTCGTCTACATGCTGCTGCCCGCAGGGGAGTTGTGGAAGTGGCAGACGGGAACCAGGGATTGGGACGCAGGGTTCAACGGTTTTCGCGGGAAAATTCAACTCTCTTCTCCTTCATGCTCGATGCTCATCGGTGAGGTCGTCCCGGAATTCTGCGGAGCGGATCCTGCGATCGATCTCCCGGCATCGCCCAATATGCCTGAGGCTGAAAATCGTTCCGGGATGGCCCCGGCTATGAAAGAGATGCAAGAAAACGATCCGATTGCCCGGGTCGCTCAGAAGATCTCCACCTTGTTTCCACAGTCTCACTGCAAATGTCCGTGATTCCCGGCTCTACGAACCAACCCTAGAATCAGTCGAATTCCCGATGTGCAGAATCGCCCCTCGCACATCCCTGCAGATGTAGCCTCCGATGCCCGGGCGATTCGTCGGCGCGCACGGAACCGGGGAATCCAGATACATGTCCCATCGACCGGGGATGCCGGAGATCCTCGAAACGAGGGAGACTCTTCTGGTTCGATCCAAGCCCTGTAAGGAGCGCAGTGCCATCGAGCGCTTCTTCTGCTGGATGTAGGCAAGAAGATCGTTCCTAGGTAAGAGCGACATGGACGCCCATTCATGGGATTGATCCATCCGGCGGGGGTGTCATGAGCGGGAGAATAAGGGAATAAGCTCAATCATATGGGGGATAAGATTTTTGAAGATATAACGTGGGCGGAAATCCAGAAAGGCCGGCCATATTCAGGATGAACTCCGTTCGATGAAGAACGATCGAACACGGTGCAAATCGGATGAGACAATCCAGAGTAGGCCGGAAAGGCTTCGAAGTGCATTTCAGGACGCATCTTAATACCATCCCTTCAGAACACGGATCAGACATGATTGTACTCGGGGAATCTCAGACATTCGGTGATGTGCTATCACGACATCTGTTTCTGATACCGGTTGCCTTTCCGCAGCGGGGGATGTGGATTTCGCTGCGATACAGTGGACAGACATTCTCCGATCGCTCTGTAAACTAGTACCGATCTCATCGAGGATAGACGGACGCATGGCCGGGATGCAGATCGACTTGCTCCTGCGAACCGGCTCCCTCGGATGGACGGGTCCACTGTTCCATCGGTGTTTCCCTCCCGATCCTGTTCAGCGCAATCCTGCAGTAATTCGCATCGATTTCGATGCCGATTCCAATCCGATTGTTCTGACAGGTCGCCACCAACGTCGTACCACTTCCAAGGAAAGGGTCCAGCACCGTATCTCCGACGAAACTGAAGAGTTTCATGCACCGTCTCGGCAATTCTACGGGAAATGGCGCGGGATGCCCGATCTTCTTTTTGCTCTCACCGCTGAAGGTCCATAATCCGTTTGTCCATTCCATGAACTCATCTTTGGTGATATCATTGCGCTTCGATCCGTTCTGCCTTTTCCAGTTCTTTTTATAAAGGACGACGATCAGTTCGACAGGTGCAATGACGTACGGCGCCGACGCGCTTTGAAAGGACCCCCAGGCTGTCCTTCGGGAGATGTTCCCCTCGTTCCAGACGATCGTGGAATGGTACTTGAACCCGATTTTCTTCGCCATTGTCGTGAAATCGGCACCAACGCTCTGCTGGCCGCCCTTGTTCTTGTCCAGGGGAATATTGAGGCAGAAACGGCCGTCGTCCCGAAGCCACTCGTAGCAGCGGGACATCCACTTCTCGCTAAATTCGAGGTATTCATCGTAGGTGATGCTGTCATCGTGGGAATGGTATTTTATGTCCACATTGTAGGGGGGCGATGTGACGACGAGATCGACACTGTCGGGTTCAACTGCCTGCGTGCAGAGCACGTCGCCATGGATGATTGTCACGCGATCGTTCTTGAAAAAAATCGGGCTGTCCACCATACCACCACATATCAGATTAACGTCAGTCCCAATAAAGTACAAGGAATTGGCGCATAACTGACAAGAAGACTCCGATACTGGAAATACCGGGTTGTTCCAATCGTTGATCCTGACATTCTCGGTGATGATCTCCCTCTATGCATTCCTGAATTGTACACGAACCCTTCCCTGAGCATCCGATAGATCTCCCGGTTCGCACTCACCGGGCTCATGGTGCTCCGATTCCGAGCGAATTCAGCAATGGCGAGATCGATGACTTCCTGCGGAAGGTCCGGATTCGGTTTCTTCAAAGCAGGGTTAAGAGTCGGACCTGGACTACTTCTTCCGGAGTCTCCTCTTCCCGATGAGCCCCCCACCAGGAAGGAAGGTCTCATCAAAAACAGGTGGCCGTTTCCCAGAGGAGATCCTGGAACAATGGATGACCGGCTGTTCGACGAGCGCATCTTCGGAATAATCGTCACCCGGATATATGTTCATTGGGTAAACCTTTGCTTGGTGTACTCCTGGATCCTGTGCGCAATTAAAACAAATCACGCTGGTGATATTGGAGCCTTCGACTTATCCTTCATCATCCACGATGCTCCACCTGCACCTTGGGCATATCTGACACCCACGAACCCATGCGCTCCCCTCGCATGTGGCCAGGCCATGCGCCTCTCCTCACATTCAAGGACCGCACATCTCGGGAACAAAACGCGCAAAAGACACTATAAAAACAGATGAATGAAGATTGTTGGCTGTTTTAAGATCGAACGATATAGAGAGATCGAAATCCGTCTTTGACCACGAAAACCAAAGTGCTGCCATGGGGATTTGAACCCCAGTCGTTGGAGTGAGAGTCCAACATGATTGACCGGTCTACACTATAGCAGCAACTCTTTATACGTTGACCCGACAGGAACTTAAAACTTATCGTCGCTCTCCCAGCACCGGCGCCGGAACGCGACGCTCCACTCCGATACCCGCCTATCCCCGATGCACCAGCGCAGGGCGTGCAATCTGCTGCTGTTGTTGAAGCGGTGTCGGTGCGACTGGCGTCACCGCCGCCCAGAGTGGTAGAAAATGGAGCGAATTTTGTATGCTCTCAGAAAGAAGGCATCTGCTTTCGGACGATGCTGGCAATCGACGCCATCTCGCGGATCAACAGCCCCATCAGGTCGTCGATCGAGACGATCCCGGTCAGCCTGCCATTCCCGTCAACAATCGGTATGCGGCGGAACCACTTGTTCTCCATTTTCTGTACCGCTTCGTGAACACTGATATCCGCAGGGAACACCATGGGATCCCTGGTCATTACCTCGGAGACCGCCACTGCCTCCGGATCCCTCTTCTCCGCCACAATCCGCAGGAGAACATCGCGGTCGGTGATGATGCCAACCGGCCTGTTCTGATCCGTGATGACAACCGACCCCACGTTCCGGTCCTTCATCATCCGAACGATCTCGGATACGCGTGCATCGGGCTGCGCGCTCACCACTTCCGATCGACTCGCTTCGCTGATCTTCATCTGCATCCCTCCGCACCCCTTCCCGCGGGCCCTATAAAAAAATTTTTCCCCCCGACCTGCGGGTTGAGGGCGGGCGGAGGATCTCCATGGCAGGCAACGCGCTTCCGCTCTGCCCGTAACAGCCGCTGTCTCCCTGGCTGCCGCATCCCCGACCGACGTTAGCCGATACCGGTTCGGCGGAGATAATCCCCAAGTGTTTCCGTTCCCGCTCTAGCGGGGAGCTGCGCCTCCCTTCTCCTCCGCTTCCGGCGGCGGGCACAGTCCTCTCAAAGGACACATGCCGCGTAAGGATTGCATCTGTCTCATCGGGCCGAAGAAGAACGCCAAGACGATCAGAACAGCTCCGAGAATCCCTGCGATGGCAGTGATCAGAAGCAGCGTGTGCAGTACATGCCGTATGCCCCACCAGACCCAGGTCATGGGGTTGAGCCATTTCATCAGGTCAAGGACCCGACAGACCGCACCCGCCAGTCCAAGAATGAGACCCAGAACCATCGAATCCCCGTCTCCCTATCGAGTGCGAATTTGGCGGAATGGGTATATCAATCTATCCTCGAAGCCCCTCGACCGCTTTGGGCGGGGATCGCAGGGCAGGCATCGCAGGAGATTCCCTGATGCACGGGGAACAGTCCGCGACATACCCTCCCGATTCAGAAACCCGACGACAGCGACTGGAGTGTGGGGATGCTGCCTGCGTCTGCGGCTTCGTCGATCAGCCTGCAGAGGGTGGAGAGCGCGATGGGGCTGTATGCGATCACCTCGGCGGAGACGTTGATCGTGCGGTTCGTAAAATGGATGAACGGGTAATTCTCCAGATCGTTGTTGTGCATATGACCGTGGACGATCCAGCCCTCGAAGTCCGGCGGTGCATCGCAGGGATCGTGAAGAAGCAGGAATCGCTTGCCGTCCCGCTCGAGGGTCAGGCTGCGGACCGTCCCGCCGATTTCCGTATCGTGATTGCCGGCAATGAACGAGATGCGTCCGTTCAACGCCTGAAGATAGCGATCCGGCGCTGCCGCATCCGTTCCATACCGCAGATCGCCAAGGAAGTACACCGTGTCTCCGGCGTCGACCGTCCGATTCCAGTTGTGGATCAGGACGGCGTCCATCTCTCCCACATCGGCGGGGACGAAAGGGCGGGCACAGTAGCGGATGATATTGGCATGGCCGAAATGTGTATCCGAGATCAGGTATGCCCCATCCCCTCCGCCCGTTGCGGACGTGAGCTCGAGACCTTTTCTCCGGCGGTACTGCCGCAGGGTACGCTGCCATCCTCCCGGATCCTGCGCCGCTTCGGCAGGCAGCCAGCACTTCTCGAGGAGATCGTACTCCGCCATGATGCTCTCCCCTTCCAGGACTGTGATCCGCAGGGCGTCCTGCTCGATGTACGGCGGCCTATCGATGGCGGTCGTGGAAGTCGCCGCACTCCCCCCGTCGGAGTGGTATACCCTGCCGCAGGGATCTCCTGCCATCCGTAACTGTCGAATCGCCAGATCGTGCCAGATCGCCCATGCTCTCTCTTCAGCCAGACGGTTTGCCGCGGTGACGTGGAACCAGGCCCTGGACGGATCGCGGTCCCACGCGTTCTCCGTCTCCGTCAGGGACGAGAGGCGGGAGGAGAGTGCGTATCGGAGGTCCCGGAGAGCCCGGGATGGCTCCACGGTATATGCGATCACCCATCCGTTCAGCCCTTCCCGGATCTCCCAGCCACGAATACGGAACGGTATCCAGTCGTATGTGGATGCTGTTACTCCGATTGCATCCATGAACGCCCGCACGGGTGTGTTCCCGAGTTTGCAGGGACCGTAGAGGGTGAGGTGCGGGCTCCTCTCCATGCATGCCTCGATTCCGTGGACGCGGGCGAGCTGCTCCGTTGTATGGCGGATCCTCCAGTGCGCCGGCCCGATCCGCAGCTCCACCAGGTACTGCGGGCTCATCGATGAACGATTGCGGTGGAAGTCTATTAATACCTGTCCGTTTCCCCGCTCTCCCCCCCGGGGGTCTGCACAGGTCAGGCCCCGAGAGGCACGGCGCGAGGGGTAGGGGGAACCCTTAAAAACCGTTATGAGGTGGTATTTTCAAATAATATGGAGAGCGAGATCGCGGCGGAATCCTGATCCGCCGCTGCCAAGGTGGATGCGATGAGTGGTCTGGAGGAGGAGATACGGGAACTGGAGGAGGAGCTCAGGCGGACTCCCTACAACAAGGCCACTTCGAAGCACATCGGTCGGCTGAAGGCCAAGATCGCACGCCTTCGGGACGAGGCTGTCAGCCGGGCGATGCGGGCGGGCGCCGGATCCGAGGGCTACACGGTCAAAAAGTCCGGCGACGCTACGGTCGTGCTGGTGGGGTTTCCTTCGGTCGGGAAGAGTACGCTCCTGAACGCCCTCACCAGGACCCGCAGCGAAGTCGCGAACTACGCCTTCACCACCACCACGGTGGTCCCCGGCGCGCTGGAGCACCGCGGCGCGAAGATCCAAATCCTGGACATTCCCGGCCTGATCGCCGGCGCTGCCATGGGCAAAGGGCGCGGCAAGGAGGTGATCAGCGTCGTGCGCGGGGCCGATCTGATCCTCATCCTGGTTGATGTCTTCAACGAGAAGCACCTGGATGTCCTTCTTCGCGAGCTCCATGATGCCGGAATCCGTATCAACCGCGATCCTCCCGATATCACGATCAAGAAGACATCGATGGGGGGGATCCGTGTCAACCGGGTGGGTGATGTCGAACTCGACGACGATGAGATACGTGCCATCCTTACAGAGCAGAGGCTGATGAATGCCGATGTCCTGATTCGCGGAAATGCTACCCAGGACGACCTGATCGATGCAATGATCGGCAGCCGGGTCTATGTACCCGCCTTCGTGGCGGTGAACAAGGTGGATCTGGTGGATGGCGAGACGATGGAGGAGATTCGCCGCGATCTGGAGCGGAGGTTCGGAGAGGAGCCGATGATGATATCGGCACAGAGCGGCCATAACATGGACGCGCTCAAGGATGCGATCTACGATCACCTGGGATTTATGCACATCTATCTCAAGCCGCAGGGCGGGGCGGCGGATCTGGAGGAGCCGTTGAACATCTTCAAGAACGCCACCGTCGAGGATGTGGGACGGAAACTGCATCGGGATTTCGTGGAAAAGTTCCGGTACGGGCGGGTCTGGGGGCGGTCAGTGAAGCACCCCGGTCAGCGCGTCGGGCTCAACCATAAACTGACCGACGGCGATCTGCTCACCATCGTCACCCGCCATTGACCCGGCATCGGTCGTCAGTCCGAATAGCACTCACGAAGAATGGTTCTGTCGAAATCCTATCGAAGCGAGAACCTGCTCCGATACAGGGGCATCTATGCATGGCTGTCTCCCCTTCGGGGTATGGTCCCGACCCGCGGGGAAATATCCGCGGGATACGGTCCGGAAAGCTTCGGAGAGACTGCCCGCAGAGCCCGAAGAATGGCTCTATTTTATCCCTGGCAACCATCCCGTGCGCCGCTTCCCCGACAGAACGCAGCCCGCCCCGGATGCATCAGCCGTCTCCAGTCCACGTTTCAGGCTCTGTCCGCCCTGCCCGCCAAGGCGGGGGCCTCTTGGTGTACCGCCCCTCCCGCCCCCCAACCCCCTCCAGCACGAAAGAACTCGCGATACGGTGCGGGTCACGCCGGCGATGGCTTCGGCGTTCAGCCTCTCCGTTCCCCCGGCTCTCTATGGCACAAGGCGGTGATCCGGGGTGCCCCCTGCCGAATACAGATTGGCTCGGTCGGGATCCCCACCAGAGACGTATCCTGCGCCGGGCCATTCCGCTGGGGGGGGGGCGAGCCGCTCCCCTCGCGTGCGGTCCCATGAGAAGGAGAGGCTGTCTGCACGGGCTGCAACGATCGCAGCATTCCCGGAACCCTGAGACGGCCCGCGGGACAGGATCACAGTATGCGCGGGGTGTTTCTCACGGAGCATGGGATCTCACGGCGGGACCGCGGTTTCTTCTTTATCGGGGAACCGGAGGATCCTGGCCGGGCTGTAGAGCCGATTCAATGGTCCTGGAGATCCCCCCGCTCCGGATCGTACCGTATCGGTTCCCGCAGACCTGTCGCAGCCCGGGGATGGAAGATCGAACGGGTATCATCGGGGAGTCATCCATATTCCCTGGGGGGTAGGCGGAGGCAGGTTGCACCGCGTCCTGGAGGTCTCCGCAATGAGCCGGAACTCACGACGATCGTATCCGCCATCATTCACGGATCGCATTCATCAGATCCGGCAGGGAAGCGTCAGTCTTGATGGCGGTGCCCGCGTAGTGAGCCCGGCTCGCTCTGTATCCGCCCTCCCGCAGTCGTTCCAGCACCGTCTCGATCGGCGGCGGGGAGACCTTCATCTCTTTCGCCACCCGGTGGTAGTCGTAGTGGCTGGACGTAGGAATCTCCTCCTCCAGCACGGCGATGAGCTTCTGGAGGATCGGTGCGGTGCGCAGGGGAATCTGCCCGATCCGCGACCGCATCTCTTCGAGAATCGCCCTCTCCTGAATGGCGCCGAGCCAGAGGGGCCCGATGGGATCGAGGGCTACGCCGCAGTACTCGCAGATCCGGGTGCTGGCGACGAGTCCGGCAGCCTCCGTGCGGTAGAGGCAGTTCGGGCACTGCAGGATATACCCGATCCGTGCGAGCGTCCGGTCTGCCGCCCGCACACCCGGCCGAATCCGCAGGTGGAGGCGGATGAAGTGCTCACGTGCAAAACAGCAGAGCGGATCCACTCCGCGGTCGTACTTCACCGCCTCCCGCACGGCGAACCCCAGCAGGATGCGGAGCGCCACCTCCCTGTGGTAATGGGTGTTCAACGGTCGTGCAAAGTACCGCCGCATTCCGGCTCTCCGGTGGGCGCCGCAGAGGGGAGCGGTATCCGTCGCTGTCATGAAGAGGTAACGCCGCGCGCTCCGCGAGGCGGCATCCGCGAACGGAGCCGGCGAACCGAAGGGATCGAGATCGACGGCATCGAACCGTCGGGCGCTCATGAGCACGTTCGCGTCCTCCTGGAAGATCTCCACGGGAATATGAAAAAGGTCAGCATTCCGCCGGATCAGGGCGACCGCTTCGGCATTCCTGTCGTTGATGGTGACTGCAATCCCGCATTCCGCGGCGACGCGGAGCCCCCTCACACCCGTCGCCCCCATGGCATCGAGGTAATCGGAAGGCTGGATGCTGGAGAGCAGCAGGATGGTCGCGTCCCGGTTCAGCTCCATGCGCCGGTTGTAGAAGATGGCGGAGCTCCCGGGGGGGAACTGCAGGGATGCATCCTGGACAGGCACGAAAAGGCGGGTCGCGCCCTCGGTCACCTCAACGAGGTCCATGCAGTACTGTAGGCGGGGGTGGTCGTTAAACTTATACTCTCCCATGGCGAAGTATATTCGCACTTTTGGGCTTGTGGCCTAGCCAGGATAGGGCGTTGGCGTCCTAAGCCAAATATCGGGGGTTCGAATCCCTCCAAGCCCGTCGCCTTGATCTCCACACCTTGAAATAGCATGCGGCCGCAATTCATTCATACGCATCCATGCACGCAGGAGCCTTTTTCAGGATTACACGCCCTCTGAACTCCGCGGTGGCGGGCCTCGCCACAAGTCTGGGATTCATCGTTGCGACAGGGACGCTCCAGGCCGATCTCCTTCTCCTGATCGCCATCGTCGCGCTCATCACGGCTGCCGGGAACGTGGTGAACGACTGCTGCGATGCGGCGATCGACGCGATCAACCGCCCCGATCGCCCCATTCCTGCCGGCGAGATCGGCACCGCCCAGGCCGCCGGGTTTTCCGCTCTCCTCTTCACCTCCGGTATCGCACTCGCCCTCTTCACGAATCCCCTCTGCATCGGGATCGCTCTCCTGAACTCCCTGCTCCTAGTGATCTACGCCGTGTACCTCAAGAAGGCCCCTCTCGTAGGAAATATTGCCGTCTCTTACCTCTCCGCAAGCATATTTCTCTTCGGCGGGGCACTCGCGGGTGTTGGCGGTGCGCTCATGGCGCTGCCCGTGGCCGGGATCACATTCCTCGCGATGATCGCCCGCGAGCTCCTGAAGGATGCCGAGGATGTGGATGGGGATCGTGCCGGCGGCGCCGTGACGGTTCCGATGCTGATCGGGATCCGCCGCACTGCAATCCTCGCCCTCGGTCTCCTTGCCGTTGCCGTCGCCATCAGCCTTCTGCCGGTCGGGCGGGGGTGGGGCCTGCCCTACCTCGGCGCGATCGGGATGATGGACGGGATCCTCCTCGTCGCGGCCGGGAGGGTCGTCCGCTGCAGAACCCCCGAATGCATCCGCACCTCGGGTGCGACGGCGATGCTCAAGTTCGGGATGTTCGGGGCACTCACCGTCTTCGTCGTCTCTGCCATCCTCGCCGCCTGAAAGGTTCGTGCAGGACGTCCGGATCGAATGGGCAGACAGATTATATATCGCAGGCATCCATGGTGGGGCATGGAGCCGCTTGTCAGAATCCGCCCGCCGGGTCCAACGGCGCGGGAGATCCTGCGCAGGGACGCCGAGGTTATCTCACCCTCTCTCTCCAGGGCGTATCCGCTTGTCATCGACCGGGCAGCGGGAGTGAACCTCTGGGACGTGGACGGCAACCGATATCTCGACTTCACCGCCGGCATCGCGGTGATGAATGTCGGGTGGAACCACCCGGAAGTGGTCCGGGCTGTGCAGGAGCAGACGGAGCGCCTATCCCACACCGTGTTTGCCGACTTCTGCTCCGAGTTGCCCGTCCGCTTCGCCGAGGAGCTGGTGAAATTCCTGCCGGCGGGTCTCGATACGGTCTACTTCGGCAACTCCGGAGCCGAGAGCGTGGAGGCGGCGATGAAACTCGCCCGGTACCACACAGGGAGAAAGTACTTCCTGGCGTTCCACCGCGCGTTCCATGGGAGAACCTTCGGTGCGCTCACCCTCACGGCGGGAAGGACGAAGCAGAGGAAGCACTTTGGACCTTTTCTGTCTGCAGTTCATGCACCGTACCCCGATCCCTACCGCCCGTTATGCCGGAATTCGCGTGCATCCTGCGATCAGGATGTGCTGGACTACATCGAGGATGTGATCTTCAGAACGGAGGTCTCTCCGGAGGAGGTCGCCGCCATCGTCGTCGAGCCGGTCCTCGGGGAAGGGGGCTACGTCGTTCCTCCGCGAACGTTCCTGAAGCGGCTGCGGTCCCTCTGCGACGAACACGGCATCCTTCTTGTGGACGACGAGGTGCAGGCGGGCGGCTACCGCACGGGTAAGTTTCTCGCGGCGGAGCATTCGGGCGTCACAGCGGATATCGTCTGTCTTGCAAAGCCGATCGGGGGAGGGCTTCCGATCGGCGTGACGGTCTCGACCGGTGAGATCATGGACTGGCCTCCCGGATCGCATGCGAGCACATTCGGCGGCAACGCCATCTCCTGCGCAGCCGGTCTGGCCGTTCTGGAGATTATGCGGGCCCCGACTTTCGGCGCTCACGTTCTCGCGCAGGGCGAGCACCTGGTGGAGGGTCTCGAACGTCTCCGGAGGGTGCATGAAGGTATCGGGGATGTGCGGAGCCTGGGGCTGATGGCCGGCATGGAGCTGGTCAGGAAGCGGGAGACCCGGGAACCGGATGCGGAGATGAGGGATCGAATCGTCCGGGAGTGTTTTGAGCGCGGACTCGCCCTGCTCCCCGCGGGGGAATCAGCGATCCGGTTCTCCCCGCCCCTCGTCATCGAGAAGGACGATATCGATGCAGGCCTGTCGATCCTGGACGGTGTGCTCTCCCGGATCTGCGGCCGGTAGGGGGAATGATTATATAGAGAACCCCCGCTCTATCGACCGTCCCCGGCCGCAGCACAGTCCGACCGCCGCGGGTACAGGGGCTACGCGGAGGAGAGTTTTCATGGGCTCGAAAATGACCTACGTCTCCATCGATGTGGATGAGAATACCCACAGGGAGTATGAGCGGGCGCTGACCGACATCGTGCAGGAGTTCGGCGAGCATCACCCGATGTATATCGGGGATCGGGAGGTGTATGCGGAGGACACCTTCGCCGTGACATCCCCGATCGACCGGGAGATCCTTCTTGGAGTATTCCAGAGAGGCGGGAAGAGAGAGATGGAGGAGGCCATCGGAGAGGCGAAGAGATCGGAGGCGTCCTGGAGTTCGGTGGAGTGGCAGGTGCGGATGAGGGCCATCCGGGCCGCCGCCGATACCCTGGATCGCCAGAGGTTCCCGCTCTCCGCCCTGCTGACCTACGAGGTGGGGAAGACCCGGACCGAGGCTCTGGCTGAGATCGGGGAGGCGGTGGACCTGCTCCGCTACTACGCCGACACCTACGAGGAGAACGATGGCTATGTGCTCCCCATGACAGTGGACCCTGATGGCGAGCAGAGCTGGAGCCTCATGCGGCCCTATGGGGTGTTCGCCGTGATATCCCCCTTCAACTTCCCGATTGCCCTCGCCGGAGGGATGTGTGCTGCAGCGCTTCTCACCGGCAACACCGTGGTCTTCAAGCCGACGAGCGTGGCGCCGTTCTCCGGGCTCAAGGTGTACCGGGCATTCGTCGATGGGGGTGTGCCCGCGGGCGCGATCAACCTGGTGACCGGTCCCGGAGGGCCGTTCGGGAACGTCGTGGCTGCCCATCCCGATGTCGACGGGATCGCGTTCACGGGTTCCAAGGCGGTCGGCATGTGGCTCTACCGCGAGCGTGCTGTGCGGCAGCCCTACCCCAAACCCCTGATCGCCGAGATGGGAAGCAAGAACCCCACCATAGTGACGGGTGAGGCGGATCTGGGTAAGGCGGTCGAGGGCGTTGTGCGGGCTGCGTTCGGCTATGGGGGGCAGAAGTGCAGCGCGACCTCCCGCCTGTACGTTCAGGATTCCGTCGCGGACGAGTTCGCCCGGAGGCTGGTGCGGAGAGTGGAGGAGGTGAAGGTCGGCGATCCCCGCGATCGGGACGTGTTCTACGGTCCGGTGATCGACGAGAGAGCAAAGAGGACCTACGAGGATGCCGTGCGGCAGGCGGAGGAGGACGGGGGCTCGATCCTTACGGGCGGGAAGGCGCTCACGGGAGGGCTTTTCTCCCGCGGCCACTACCTGACGCCCGCTGTGGTCACCGACCTACCGGAAGGGCACCGTCTGACCCGAGACGAGCTCTTCGTGCCCTTCCTGATCCTGAAGAAGTTCACCCGTCTGGATGAGGCTCTCCGTGAGGCGAACGATACGGACTTCGGGCTGACCGCCGGCATCTTCTCGGAGGAGGAGAGCGAGTTGAAGTCATTCTTCGAGCATATCCGTTTCG
Source organism: Methanomicrobiales archaeon (assembly GCA_030019205.1). Lineage (NCBI taxonomy): Archaea > Methanobacteriati > Methanobacteriota > Methanomicrobia > Methanomicrobiales > Methanomicrobiales archaeon. Next base: position 77,569 of record JASEFH010000008.1, on the reverse strand, counting down.
GCACCTGCTATGCAAACCGTAGGGGGGGAGCGACCACGGGGGCATGGCCGGGCATCCAGCCGTTTAGCGGCTGGAAGGGCAGCGGAAGTACCGGAAAGGGCGTGGGAGGGGCGTACTACCTGCTCTCGTTCCTGCGGGAGCAGACCCAGACCCGGGTCGGGTAGCGGCAGGTTGCCGAGCGGTACCGACATGCGGTACGCGGAGTCACCCGCAGGATCCCTTCAGGACATTGCGGATACCGCCTCCGGGGTGCGGTGTATCTCCCCGGTACCGCGGTATGACGTGGAAGTGCACGTGCATCACCGACTGTCCCGCAGCAGCGCCGATATTCACCCCGACGTTGTAGCCGTCCGGGGCGTACTCCGCGTCGATCCGATCCCTCACCTGCTCGACCAGGTCGAGAACCGCCACCCTCTCGCCGAACGTGGTATCGAAGTAGGACGCGACATGCCGGAAGGGGGCGATCAGCATGTGCCCGCGCGCGACCGGGTCGGCATCGCGGATGGCGAAGCAGAGATCGTTGCGCACGACGATCGCCTCCGCGGGTATGGTGCAGAACGGGCAGTCCGCCGCTTCGGAGTGCAGGGTTCTCATCCTCCCCTCCCGTATGCCGCCGCCGTATAAGAATCGTTCGGCGCCGCGACCGTGCCTCCCCCCCTCCAGCAACCTTTAATGGTAATCCGCTGTATCGGGTGCCATGGCGGGAACGGCTGAATCCTGGACGCTGCCGCACGGAGAGCGGGCGCGGCAGTGGTGCAGGGAGCGGAACGCTCAGGGTATCCGCTGCATCCTGGACATCCTGAGCGGTGCGGCGCGGACGCGGGAGCAGTCGGAGCAGACGCGGGATGCCTATATCGCCTGCATCCGGGGGATTGTCGAGTCATCACTGGACGCTTCCGTATCGGTGAAGCTCACCGCCCTCGGGGCGACCCGGGATCCGGCCATCTACAGGAGTCATGTGGCATCCCTGCTCCGGGTAGCCCGGGACGCCGGCGTGGGGTTCGAGGTCGATATGGAGGGGAGAGGTCTCGTCGACCGAACGCTGGAGATAGCCCGGGAGGCGGCGCGGTCGGGCTTCCCGCTTACGCTCGCCCTGCAGGCCTACCTGGACCGAACCCCCGGGGATCTGGCTGCTGCCCTCGAGGGGGGGATCCGGGTCCGCCTGGTGAAAGGGGCGTACACCGGCGATGTCCGCGATTTTACCGAGATCCAGCAGCGGTTCCGCTCCCTCTTCCTGGCACTCCAGCAGGCTGGCGCAGACTTCAGCGTGGGGACGCACGATCCGGAGCTGATCGCATGGATGCTGGAGCGCGGGCGGGCATCGAGGCAGAGGATCGAGTTCGGCTTCCTGAAGGGGCTCTCCGACAGGACCAAGCTGCGCCTCGCCCGGGAGGGCTGGGCGGTCGCGGAGTACGTGCCCTTCGGGGAGCATGCAGCTGCCTACATCGCCCGCCGCCGGCGCTACGGGGCGGAGCTGCAGGCGCTGGGCAGGGCGCCGGCCCCGTAGCCGTTGCCGCATCGTCTGGCAGAAGAGAGGCGGTTGACACGCCCGTCTAGACCATGGAGTATACGATCAGATGGGTCAGGTAGGTCTCGATGAGCGCCGCAACCGCGACCATCGGCGTGACAAGCGCCATGAAAGCGTCTGCGTACGGGCGGAACTCCCGCTCCCCGCGGCGCTCGTCCTGCAGGTATCGGAACGCATAAGTCAGTCCCAGGGCCGCCGCCAGGATCATCGCCGACAGCTCGATGATGCCGTGGGGCAGCACGGCGGCGAGGGCGATCGTGAGCCCCCGCTGGACGGCACAGAGGTAGACGATAGAGCCGACCATCAGTCCGTTGTAGCCAACCACGGCCGTGACGAAGATCGGGAGCAGGATCGCCGACCGGTGCTGCAGGAGCCGCGCCGGGAGGAAGAGCATGCAGTTCAGGAGGAGGTTGCCGCCGAAGATCATCAGGAAGGTGACGTGGATATTGGCCGCATAGGCGTGCAGGATCCGGGTCGAGATCGAGGAGGTGTAGCGATCCCGGAATCCCTTCGCGACGGCGAGGTCGTCCGATGCGAGAACGACGCCGAGGAGGAGGGTGATACCGAGCAGGAGGGAGACGAGGAGCACCGCATACCGGATAGGGGGGAGATCCATGCAGGTATATCCATTCCCGGGCTAATAAATCCACTTTTTTTAATTTATTTATAAATATACTTATTTTAATTATACTCATATTTTATATATGCAGATCCTTATAACGAATGTACCGACGGAGGGGCAGCTGCCGCACACCGGGAATCGGTGGTTCCGGCGAGCCCGACCGGCAGGGGCTCCTCGTTCTCCTCTCAAGCGACTGCGGTATGCGCAGTTCCTCCGGGATGGGACAGAGGGGGCGGTGCTCCACGATTGGTTCTGGATCCTACGCATTGATATGTTCAGACAATAAGAGGTACCACGGGGAATGACGAAAATATACCGGCATGGCGACACATTCATCGCGCCGAAGGGCTCCTTCTTCGATGGCAACGTGAAGATCGAGGGCAACCTGATCCTCCCTGCCGATACGCACGTCTGGGGGCGGCTCGAGGTGGGCGGACGGCTGGAACTCGGGCGCCTGTCAACCGTGGGAGGGGGTATCGCCAGCGGGAGCGCGATCATCGGCAGCCGCACCCGGATCAAGGGCCCCGTCTGCACCCGGGAGAACCTCACTGTCTGCGATCATGCCCGGATCCGCTCCATCCAGGCGGGCGGGGATGTGATCCTCCGCCCCGGGGTCGAGGTGGGCGAGGTAAGGAGCGGCGAGACCATCTACATCTTCGGGAAGATTCGCAGCGGGCGCCTGATCGGAAGGAATGTCAAGGTTCTTCCGCAGTGACCTCCGAGTCGATTCCAAGGAGAGCTGCATCGCAGAGATCGCTCCAGCCGACAAGCGTCTCAACGCACCCTTCCTTGAGGGTCACCACCCCGATCGCGGGTAGATCCATGCGATCGCACATCTCCAGACCTTCTTTCACCTCAGCTATGCATCCGACGCCGATGATCCCCATCGGGCGGTACTTCTTCACCATCCGTTTGATGAAGCTGCTGCCGGGCACGATGAAGACCCGATAGCCGAGCGCCTGCAGGTTCGGGATCCAGCCGCCGAGGCAGCACTGCCCGCACCGAACGCACTTCAGCCCCTCGGGAGTGAGGTTCGCGGGGCATCGAGCAGACCGCAGGCACTGGGGCAGAAAGATCGCCCTCTTCTCCACCGGAATCGCCGAGAATGCGCGCACGTTGACGGCATTGTGGATCGTGATGAAGAACTGCAGCAGCTCCCTCTCGTCCAGCCCGAGGAGCCGGCAGACCGCCTTCACGAGCCCCTCCATGAGGACCAGAGCGGGCGTCAACAGGCTGGCAAGATAGAGTCTGCCGCTCTTTAAAGAGTACAGGGTGACGATCACGACGAGCAGCGCGGAGGCGAGCACGACGAGTGCCATCACGACGGCGATCTCCCCGATGAGGATCATCAGCTGGTTCCAAGCTTCGGACTCGAAGAGCATGACTGAGACCTCGCGGTGTCAGGGATCTCCCGCGATCTGTTGCGCGAATGGGGGATAGAGGACTCCCGTCTCGGTGACGATGGCGCTGACAAGCTCCAGGGGCGTTGCGTCGAAGGCGTAGTTCAGCACGCGGACCCGCTCCGGCACCACCATGGTTCCGCCCGCCCAGGCGATCTCCGCCCGGCTGCGCTCCTCGATCCTGATCTCCCTCTCCGTGTGGACCGGGTCGAAGGTGGAGGTGGGGGCTGCCACGTAGAACGGCAGAGCATGGTGGCGGGCCGCTACCGCATGCATGTAGGTTCCGATCTTGTTGAAGACAGCGTCCCGCGTGATCCGGTCGGCCCCCACCAGGACCAGATCCACCTCTCCCCTCCGCATCAGGAAGGGGGCCGCAGAGTCCACGATCACTGTGACGTCGATGCCGGCTTCTGCCAGCTCCCAGGCGGTTAGGCGGGCTCCCTGGAAGAGAGGGCGGGTCTCGCAGGCGATCACACGCACCTCCTTGCCCTCCTCCACGGCGGCCCGGACCACCCCGAGAGCGGTGCCCCAGGCCTTGCAGGCGAGGGAACCCGCGTTGCAGTGCGTGAGCACCGTGCACCCGTCCGGCAGGAGTGCGGACCCGAATCCTCCCAGGCGCCGGCAGATGGCCTCGTCCTCCTCCGCAATCTCCTTCGCTCTCTGCAGCGATCTCTCCCGCGCTTCCGCCACGCTCCCGGCGCGCTCGATCACGTCCAGCACCTGATCGACGCCCCAGGAGAGGTTGATGGCGGTCGGGCGCAGGCCCTTCAGCGCCTCTGCCGCTCTCCGCATCTCCTCCTTGAACCGCCCCAGTCGGTTCTCCCGAACCTCCCGCGCGGCAAGCGCCATCCCGAGCGCGCCGGCCACGCCGAGCGCCGGTGCCCCCCGCACCTCCAGGGCGGCGATGGCATCTTTCAGCCGCTGGAGCGTCGTGCAGGTGACGAGCTCCTTTCTGCCTGGCAGCCGGGCCTGGTTGATGAGGCAGACCGCACCGCTGGCGTCGTCCCACCAGATCGTGTCGCCCGTCAGCGCCCCTCACCCTTTCCTGCGATGTCGATCAGCACCCGCATGGCAGCCGCCCCCCCCTGCGCGACGCAATCGGGGATGTCCCGAGGGCCGGTCGCGGCACCGACCACGTAGATGCCCGGTTTCAGCGTCTGCACGGGACCGAGCTTCGCGTCGAGGGGTTTGAAAAAGCCGTTTCCATCCTGCTCGATCCCCAGTCTCTCCGCGATGGCTGCTGCCGTCGCGGAGGGGCCCACGCCGATGGAGAGCACCACCAGGTCGGGGTGGAGCTCCAGGAACTGGCGATTCTCGGTGTTCTCGACGCAGAGCACCATGCCGTCCCTGCCTTCCACAACCTCGGCGGGCATCCCCCGCAGGAACCGCACCCCCAGGCGCTCCGCTCTCTGGTAGTACTCCTCGTAGCCCTTGCCGTAGGCGCGAATATCGATGTAGCAGATCGTGACCTCGCACTCAGGGTGCTTCTCCTTGATCAGGATTGCATGTTTTATGGCCGCCATACAGCAGGTGCCGGAGCACCAGGACCGTCCGATGGTTGCATCGCGGGATCCCACGCACTGGACGAACACGACGGATCCGGGAGGCTTCCCGTCGGAGAGGCGGCGCAACCGCCCCCCCGTGGGGCCGCCGGCGTTGATCATCCGCTCGAACTCGAGGCTGGTGACGACGTCCGGAAGGCGGAGATAGCCGAGTACCGGTTTGTCGGCAGGATCAAACTGCTGGTAGCCGGTCGCCACCACGATGCAGTCAACGGTCAGCCGGATCTCCTCCGCGGCGTCCTCCCGCCGGATCGCCCCCCGATCGCAGACATCGTAGCAGAGGCCGCACTCGATGCAGTGTTCGCTGTCCCTGACGACGACATCGGGTATCGCCTGGGGATGGGGCTTGTAGATCGCCTTCCGGACGCCGATGCCGGCGTCGAATCGGTTGTAGACCTCGATCGGACAGATCTCGACGCAGTCCCCGCATCCGGTGCACATCCCTGCATCCACATAGCGGGGATGCCGTTTCAGGACCAGCTGGAAGTTACCCGCCTCCCCGAAGACCCTCTCCACCTCGGTGCAGGTATGGAGCGTGATGCAGGGGTGCTGGAGCACCTCGTTCATGCGGGGGGAGAGGATGCACATCGAGCAGTCGTTTGTAGGAAACGTCTTGTCGAGCATCGCCATGTGCCCCCCGATGGACGGCTCCTTCTCGATGAGGTGCACGTGGATGCGGTGGTTGGCGATGTCCAGCGCCGCCTGGATGCCGGCGACACCGCCTCCGATAACGGCCACGTCAGCCATGGCGGTACTTCCCTGCCAGTTCGAGGTATCCCCCCCGGGCATTCTGCCGGATGTGCGCCCTCTCATCTTCCGTTGTCTCCCGCACCACCCTGCCGGGCACGCCCAGAACGACTGAGCGGGGCGGCACGTTCGTCCCCTCGGTGACGAGAGTTCCGGCGCCCAGAATGGATTCCTCACCGATCACGGCCCCGTTCATCACGATCGCCCCCATACCGACGAGCACACGGTCGCCGATGGTACAGCCGTGGAGGATCGCCCCATGCCCAACGGACACCTCGGATCCGATCGCGACCGGATGGCCGGTGCTCGTATGGATCACCGCGTTGTCCTGCACGTTGGACATCTGTCCGATGGTGATGCGGTCCCTGTCAGCCCGGATCACCGCCCCGAACCAGATGCTCACATCCGGTGCGAGCACCACGTCCCCGAGCACCATCGCAGTGCCGGCAATGAAAGAGCGGGACCGGGGAACTGCATCTTCAGCCATATATTCAGGAGAGTTTTTCGGTTATTGCATAATGATTATTTCCTTCCATCACCACGGTCGCGGGATTCTGACCGAGGGCATCCCCAGCGCAAGGTGTCCTCGCGGACCCTGCGCCCGGGTCATCGCGTTTCGGGAAATCGACGGCGATCCCGGAGAGATGGACCGTCCCTCGCCCGCCCCCGGTGCGACACGCGACGTTTCGGAGAGGGACCTGAGGCGCTCCACACGCCATGTGCGTCGGGAGCCGCAAATCCCTGAAATATGGCGCCCCGTCGACGGTCCGCCACTCCCGCGGACTATGTCGGCGATGCGCCTGTTCGCCGATCTTCCTCGATCCGCTCCCGTCCGACCGCGACCTCCCGAAGCCCGATCGTACTCGCGGGAAAGGGGAGAGGATGACCGAATGCGGCGGCGATGACACGGCGACCGGCTGCGGGCTCTGCTCGATCGGAATCGAGTCCCCCTGCCTTGATGCAGGCTGCGCATGAATCCGGTAAGGCGGAATGCGCCGAAAGGACCCCTGCTGCCGTCAGATCCGCGAATTCCCTGACTTCTTCCAGGCCACGCCCTCGAACTGGGCCACCAGCCGCCCGTCAGCATACACCCGGACCTCGTATACAGAATGATCGCGGGACTCCGCCCGCCGTTCCGCGATCGCCTCCAGTACTCCCGTCGCGGGAGCTATGAAGTGGATGTGAGCGGAGACTGCTACCTGCATCCCTCCCTGCGCGTTGGCCGCTATGCCGAAGGCCTGGTCCGCCACGGCGAATACCGCACCGCCGTGGGCGACGCGGTGCACATTCCGCTTGCCCTCGGTATCCATGACCACCCGCGCTCCGCCATCCCAGACATCCGCGATCTCCATCCCCAGGAGTCGCGCGCATTCGCAGTCGTTGAATGCCCTGACATGATTCGCCAGGGTATCGGATAACTTCTCCGTCATCTGTACTTCCGGCGGCTGTAGGAGTATTTCGAGGATTCTCCGCCACGCATGGCGATATAGAACCATTCGTAGAGGGACTTCAGCGTGCCGAACTGCTGGTACCGCCGCATGGAGAACCCGACGCGCATCCTCGGATCGAACATCACCTTCCCCAGTCTCCGCATCCTTCTGGCGATCTCCAGGTCGTCCCCGGCATCGATGCAGCGGTACATGCCGGCGCGCATGAACGCCTCCCGATCGAAGGCGGTGTTGCACCCGAGGGTGAAGTAGATGGTGCGGGTATAGTAGCCCAGTCGCGCGAATGTGTTGGCGCCAAGGAGGGATAGGGAGTGTTTTATCCCCTTCTCCCGGGGGTATACCGGCCCATAGAGCTGCACGGGATGGTGCCGCCGGAAGTCCTCGGCGATCACGGAGAGCCACTCGGGAGGCAGGATGCAGTCCGCATCCGTAGTGGCGATGATATCCCCGCTCGACCGCAGGGCGCCATCGTTCCTCGCACCGCCGACCTTTTTACTCGTCTGGATCATCACCACATCCGCGAGGGGCTCTGCAACCTCGCGGGTGCGGTCGTGAGAGTTCCCATCGACCACGATGATCTCGTATTCGCTTCGATCGAGCGTCTGCCGCGAGAGGGACTGAAGGCAGGCCTCGATATTGCCCTCCTCGTTGTAGGTGGGAACGACTACAGATATCATGCTCCTGTCAGCTCCCTGTAGAGATGCCGGTGCATCTCCGCAACTCTCTTGATATCGAATGCCGCTGAGTTCTCGCGGGCATTCGCCGCGCACCTCCGCAGTGCTGCCTCGTCCTTCAGAAGCGCCGCTGCCTGATCCAGGTCGAAGAAGTACAGCGCCATATCGCCGTAGATCTCCCGGAACTCGGGTATTCCGCGGACGATGAGGGGGAGATCGCAGGACATCGCCTCCAGGATCACGAGACCGAAGGTCTCCGCGTACGAGGGCATGAAGAAGATGTCCGCGCCGCTGTACGCCCCCACAATGTCCGGAACGATGCCGGTGAACAGCACGTTCTTCCCGCACTGCAGTTTCGACTGCTCGATGTGGAGGTAGTCCTTGCTCAGGGCTCCATAGGGGAAGCCCCCCACCCACACCCATCTGAGATCGGGGAACTGCTTCGAGAGCTGAAGGAAATCGTATATCCCCTTGCGGGGTGTCTGCTGTGCGACCGTGAGTACCACCCTCTCATCCTCCCCGATACCGTACCTCTCGCGGAACTGCTGCCGTTTCTGCGCATCGCGCCTGAAAAATTCGCGGTCGATGCCGTTGGGGATGAGAGTGGTGGGGACGCCCAGGTGCATCCTCTCCACTTCCCGCTGGCACGGGGCGGATATGGTGATGATGTGATCGAACTTCCTGTAGATGCGGGGGTAATACTGGTTGATGGAGTGCGAGAATGCTACGTTGCCCTCGTTGATGCGGGGCGTGGAGTGAGCGGTCAGCACCTTGACCCCCTGCGAGTACTTGCGGTTGAAGAGCGATAGAGGGCCGAAGGTGTGATAGTGGACGAGATCGTAATCATAGGCGTTCGAGTTCCATGAAATGTCGAGCTCGTTCATCCGCGATAGCTGCCGGTAGAGCGTCCTTGCCGCTGTTGCACACCCGATGTACTTGAAAAAGAGCAGATCCTCCACGAAGATGTTCACGCGCATCTCCTCGCCCCCACGTAGTTCATCGCGTTTCGAATGCAGCCGTCCATATTCAGGTACTCGAACTCCGCAAATCGGCCCACAAGCCCGATCCGCCGCCGTGCACAGTACTCCTTCACCTTTGCGATGTTCCGGGGGTAGTCCAGGTCGTAGATGACGTAGGCATACTTCTGGCGTTCTACCCGCGTGTAGACCACGTCCGAACGGGACAGGATTTCCATTCGTTCGAGGCCATCTAGGGTATGCTGGATCAGAGTGGAATCCGGCATCGTAGCTACCTCGTCCCCCTGGCGGTACGTAACCTCAGCGAGGATGGACGCGTGCCCCGGCGGCGCCACCTCCGGGCTGAAGTTGGAGGGAAAGGAGAGCCTGTTGAAGAGCCCCAGCTCCGCCTGAGGGACGTACATCCAGGAGATCCCGGGAACGCGGCCTCTCACGCCGATGCAGATGGTTGCGAGCGAGTTGTACTTCAGCTCCCTGCAGGCCCGCCCCACGTCTTCGGGAACCCCGTCCAGGGATCCCAACAGCTGCTGCAGGGGTATCGTGGAGATGATACGTTCGCAGCGGATCTCCTCGTCTCCGTCGCCCACGATCCAGTCCCCTTCGGTTCCGCGGACGGATGAGACAGCGAATCCCGTGCGGATGGCATCCTGAAGCGGTGCGGCGATCGAGCGGATCAGGGTTTCGATTCCGCCGCGGAGCGGGTAGTGGAACCGGGACTGGTGGGTATACCCTTCCGTCTCGATCCCGATCGCCGAGCGGATCACATCCTCGACCGGAGGGCGCGGGATCCGCCCCTCGACCCAATGGTGGGACATCTTATCGGTCGGAAACTTCCAGATCTTCTCGTTGTAGGGGATCAGGTAGGTCTCGGCTATCCCTCTGCCGAACGTATGCACGATCCACTCCTGGAAGTTGGAAGGGGGTTTCAATTCTCCTTTTTCCGAAGCGATCAGGGTCTTGATGAACTCGTTGATGCAGTAGAAGAGATCCTCCCTGGGAAGCCCGGACAAACCGTTCTCGAAGGGATACTTGATGTACCGCCCCTTGTAGTACACCTTGGTATTGCGGCTGTTCTCGTTCCGGTTGGCGCCCAGCTGCTCCAGCATGAAGCCGAGAACCTCCGCGTCCCGGGAGAAGATGATGTGCGATCCACCCACATCGAAGGTGAAACCCGACTCCGAATGGGAGCGGCATAATCCGCCGTACGCCGCTTCCCGCTCGAGAACGATGACATCCTCCCCACACTCGTACAGCAGCCGGGCCAGGGTGATGCCTGTCAATCCCCCTCCCAGGATAGCCGTCTTCACGCACTACTATTAGGTCCCGATGATTTATAATGGATGATGCTCCGTGCCTTTTTGAAGATGCAGGCAATTTCAAACCGAATGGAGATGCGCGATGCATCGCCTCTGCGAAGGGGCGGCCTTTCGTAGTATGGTCTCTGGAGGAGGGACGCCCGAATGCCGTAACCGTACCGGAAAAGATCTCGCGGAAACCCGCAGGAACGGCCCTTCGCGGCTGCGGAAGGCACTCGCGACCCGCGATAGTAACCGGTGCGGTTCGCGGCGGGATCGCCTCGCTCGGATACGCGGAATGCTCATCGATATCTCTTTCAAGCAGGGTTCCTCCTGCACAGGAGAAGAGGACAGGATCCCTTCCTCAGTCATACCGCCCGATATTCCCGGCATCTGCTGCGTGGGGATCAATACCGCTCGATGGGAAGGCACGGGCGGGGATTGCACACGCCTCCCACCCTGCGATGAACAAACCAGTGCAGAAATGATAGAGATTGTTCGACCGCTCTGCATGCACCGGGACACGAGGCAGGGATGGCGGCCCCGCGGAGCCGTCCCTCCCCCCGGAGGCTCGCATCTCTTCCGCCTATCGCGCCTTCTCCGCTGGACTGATCCGCGCCGCCTCCGCGACTGCCGGAATCTCTCCAGAAAGCATGGTCGGCGTGCTTCGGGGCTGGATGAACCACCCTGTCATGGTCTCGTCCAGCACCCGCTCGTCCGTCGGCTTCGTGAGGAGCGATACCAGCACCATGGCAGTCAGGGAGATGATCACGGCGTAGAGGCTGAAGTGCGCCGGAAGGGGGGCGATCTTGAAGTAGGAGATGCCTCCGAACAGCCCGGCGCTGATCAGACCGAGCGCCATGCTCGCGATCGCCCCTTCACGCGTTGCCCTCCGCCAGTAGAGACCACCCAGCAGGGGCACGGCAAACGTAGCGAACATGATCCCGATTCCGGCCCAGATGAGCCACACCAGCATCTCCGGCGGATTGATTGCCAGGATCAGGGTCACGACCGCCGCTGCAAAGACCGAGAGTTTGCTCACACGGAGCACCTCCGTATCGGAAGCTTTCGGTCTCACGACACTCTTGTAGATATCCCAGCTGAAGTAGGTCCCGATGGTGAGCATCAGGCGATCCGTCGTGGACATCACCGCGGCGAGGACGATTACCCCGAATATGCCCCAGAGGTAGATGTTTGGCAGCGCGAACTCCACGCCTTCGACAAAGATGAAGTCCGATGCGTTCTTTACGGCGGGGAGCACGATCATGCCCTCGGCGACAAGCACCTTGCCCGCGAAGCCGGCGAACTTCAGGAGAAACATCACGCCCGTATAGGCCACGAAGGCGATGATGGGCGCCCACCTGAAGAAGTTCACGTCCTTTACGGCGAGCACGTTGTTGATAACGTGCGGAGCGCAGGCAAGCCCGATCATGAGGAGGAGCGAGAATGATACGACATAGGTCGGCGTGAAGACGCCGCTCGCCACCCAGGGGTCCACGAGAGACGGATTGATGGTGGCCAGCGCCGTATTCACGTACTCGAAACCTCCCGCCGCGGCGATCACCAGCGGAGCCATGACGACGACGCCGGAGACGAGTATGGCACCCTGAATGAGCGTCGTCCAGGCGACCGCATAGAGCCCTCCGATCACCGTGTAGATCGTGACGATGGCGGCACCGATCAGGAGCGCGTAGATGTGCGGGATACCGAAGAGCCACATGAGAACGATACTCACCGCCGTGTACTGGCCGGCGAGATAGATCAGGGAGACGACGATTCCCGCCATCGCGGAGAGGCTCCGCAGACCTACCGGACTCTCGTAGCGGTGGCTCAGGTAGTCCTGAACGGTCATGTATCCGCTCGCCCTGGCGATACGGTTCATCTTGGCCCCGAAGAAGATGATGCAGAAGGCGATGGAGAGCGGCACAAAGATCTGCTCCCATATGGTGGGCCATCCGAAGTTGTAACCGAGGCCGGAGACCCCGAGGAGCGACATCCCGCTGGCGACCGAACCCACCATGAGCATGGTGAATACCCAGAATCCGAGGGATCGTCCGGCAACGACGTAATCCCCCATCGAATGCACTTTCCTGGAGGCCCATACCCCGATCAGGATCAGCCCAATGAAGTAGACCGCGACGATTCCTACATCGACAGGATCGATCATACCTTCACCTTCTGGAACCGAAGGCCCCACAGCAGCAGTCCGATGACGCTGAGAAGGAAGACTCCTCCCACCGATGCGACCGTGATATCAGGCAAACCAAACATAATTACCATGTTAATATGAGACGCGCTAACATATAACATAATCGAACCAGTGCGACAGTACGGCGTGCATTGCCGCAGGAAGGCTCGCAACTGCCCCGGTCTCTCCCCATACGACATATGCGGTTTATGCCTCAAAGCGAATCGACGAAATCAGACTCATCATCGAGAGGCTGCCGTCCGCCGATAGCCCGCCGGCGAAGATACCAGCAAAGGATGCTGGAGGCGGAAACTACCGGATCGGAAGGGGCGCTTCCCCCTCCGGATCAGCACGGCCGTACCTGCATCCGTCCTGCTGCGCCCTCGCACTTCGCAGCGATGCGGATCACTTGCAAGGCTCGGTTCGTGCTGCAGACAAATTGCTTGGGATAGATTTGAACACCGGATTCGACAGGAATAAAAATCCGATCTCCTCCGTCAATCCGCTTCTGTCTCATCAAAGCGGAGGAAGGCGAGCGATAGAGGCGCCGTTGCCCCCGTCCTCTTCACCCCCGGATTGCGACAATCCCTGTTCGCCCCAGGGAGCCTGCCCGGGATCCAATGCGAGGAGGGCTTATGGCAGGGCTGCTCGCCCCCTTCTCCCGCCCATTGAACCGGAAGGGTTACCAGGGGAGGGGATCGGTATCTCCTCAGCCTGCATGCGACCTTACTGCCCGGAGCGGGCATCCATCCCATTCGGGATTCGATCGGGCTGGAATAATAAATTCGGTGCTTGAGTGGCTCTGTTGAAAATCTGTCAACACGGAAACATGCTCCGATACGGCTGGCATCTCCGCAGGAGAGGGGCATCTCCCGAGGGGGAGACAATCCCGGGATGGAGAGAACCATGCAGCCTGACGCACGATTCTCTCCTATCGGGGAGGACCCCTGCTCTCGAACAATATCCACGGGATACAAGCAATCATACTTCGGAGAGCCACTCTCGTTTGAAATTGGGGGTTCATCATTGAGGGCACTCTCTCTTTCTTCTTCTGTGACCGAAGGTGCGTGGGCGTCTACAGAGTCGATTGGGTAACATCCTTCACCAGGGCTGCGATAAAGAGGGAAGGGCAGCCGCCTCGGACGAAGCGATCCCGCCATCGGGATCGTCTCTGAACGCGGTCGTCCATAAACCCTTCCGGTCATGCGGGCACAGTGAGCCCACGGGATGAGCGGTCGAAGCGCGCGTATCGGGATCAATCTTCCGGAAGGCTTCAATCGAGCGGAAGGGCCGTTCAATAGCGCTCCATTTCTGCTCGCGATCCCGTCGAGCCAGACCGCCCGCCCTCGTTTTAAGCGGGTCCGGCGGCGGGGACTCGCGGGAATGTCGCTCTTGTTGCCTCGGTTTCTCAGAAAGTGTCGATTCTCCTGGGAATCGTAGGCTGTATCCGCGATGGTGACGCCCCGTCTCTCAACGGTGCTGGGAATCTCGAATTGAACCACTGTTGGATTAAAGAGACGAGAATCGTGGATGTTCGCCGGGAAGATCGGACAGGTGACGGAGAGCCCCTGCGGGTCAACCGCAGCAAACAGGGTTAATCCCTCTGCTTCCCACAGCCATCGCGGTCGATACCTCCCCCTGTCCGCAGGACTGCATCGGTGTCTGTGATGCCGTGGGCAAGGTCGACCTTCGGAAGGTCGTAGCCGGACGGAAGAACTCTGATGCTTTCACCGCTGGCAGAGTTCGCGTTCGAGGTGGTATCAGTGTACGGTCAATCCGGTATCCTACTGCTCGAGGACGTCGCTCCCGATGCACCAGGCGGTCAGGACGCGGAGAATGCTGCTGGTGAATCATCGGATCGCACCGAATGCGGTGTGCGGTTTCTTCGGGGGCTATCGGAGAATTTCCCGGAGGTCTCCGTTGATTTCCCGAAACGCCATGACACGAACTCAGGATCCTCGGGGGTCTAATTGGGGGATGACCTCAACAGTCCGACGGACGACTGCCAGGAATGGAGCAGAGACCGGGATGCGCACGGGGAATCGCACGAATCGAAGTTCCCGGTGGACATGGCGCAATCGCGAAAAATTATTTTGAGCTCTGCACCGTCTTGGATCCACGAAGGACGGCAATTTTACCTGTTCGGACCAGCTCCTTGATGCCGTACTGGCGGAGGAGCTTCTCGAGGGCGTTGATCTTGTTGGTGTCCCCTGTCGCCTCCAGGACAACGGTCTTGGAGCCGACGTCGACGATCTGGGCGCGGAAGATGCTCGCGATCTGCATCACCTCCGCCCGGCTCGATCCCGGCTCTGCATTGACCTTGATCAGGGCGAGTTCCCGCTCGACGATCTCGTTCTCCGTGATATCCGAGACTTTGATCACATCGATCAGCTTGTTCAGCTGCTTCTGGACCTGCTCGATCTGGCTGTCGTCGCTCTCGACCACGATCGTCATCCGGCTCGATCCGGGCTCCTCGCAGGTGCCGACGGCCAGGCTCTCGATGTTGAACCCCCGCCGGCTGAACAGCCCCGCCACCCGGGAGAGGACGCCGGCACGGTTCTCCACGAGGACGCTCAGCGTATGGGCCTTCATCCGCTGTGACCCCCGATCATCTCGTTGATCGCGGCACCGGCGGGCACCATGGGGAAGACGTTCTCCTCGCGCTCGATCCGGAAGTCCAGGATGAACGGGCCATCCGCATCGATCGCAGCCCGGAGCGCCTGTCTCACGTCCTCCGCGGCATCCACGCGCATCCCGTCGATCCCATAGGCGCTCGCGATCCTGACGAAGTCCACGGGGGGAAGCTCCGTGTAGGAGTATCTGCGGTCATAGAAGAGCTCCTGCCACTGTCGCACCATCCCGAGGTACATGTTGTTCAGGATCGCCACCTTCACCGGCAGTCCGGTCTGGGCAACAGTCCCCAGCTCCTGGATGTTCATCTGGAAGCTGCCATCCCCGGCGATGTCGAAGACGGTCTCGTCCGGTCGGGCGCACTGGGCGCCGATCGCGGCCGGAAAACCATAACCCATCGTCCCCAGCCCGCCCGACGTGAGCCAGGAGCGGGGTTTCTTGAACCGGTACCACTGCGCTGTCCACATCTGGTTCTGCCCCACCTCGGAGACGATGATGCCCTCGCCGTTCAGGATGTTCGAGAGTTCCTGGATAATGTACTGGGGGCGAAGGCGGCCATCGCACCGATAGCGCAGCGGATGCTTCTCCTTCCAGACCCGCACCTTCTCGAGCCAGCTCTCCCGCCCGTCGCGCCGGTTCATGCGGTGGAGCATCGCCTGAAGGATCGCCTTCGCATCCCCGACGATGGGGACGTCGACCTTCTTGTTCTTTCCGATCTCTGCCGGATCGATGTCGGCATGGACGATGGTTGCGTTCGGAGCGAACGTCTGGATCTTGCCCGTCACGCGGTCGTCGAACCGCACACCAATGGCGAAGAGCAGGTCGCATTCGGTGACGGCGTAGTTGGCGTACTCGGTTCCGTGCATCCCGAGCATCCCCAGGTTCAACGGATGATCGGCCGGAATTGCGCCGAGCCCCATCAGCGTCGTGGTCACCGGCAGCAGCCCCCTCTCTGCAAATTCCACGAGTTCTGTCGAAGCCCCGGATGCGATGATCCCCCCTCCAGCATAGATCACGGGGCGCTCCGCCCTCTCGAGAGCCTCCAGCGCCTTTTCGATCTGGCGGACATGCCCCTTGTAGGTCGGACGGTAGCCTGGCAGGGAGATATGGTCCGGGAGGTGGTTCTCACCGGGGATCTGGTTGGTGCAGACATCCTTCGGTAGATCGATGAGCACCGGGCCGGGTCTCCCCGTCCTCGCGATGTAGAAGGCCTCCCTCACGATCCGCCCCAGATCCTTCGTCTCTTTCACAAGGTAGTTGTGCTTGGTGATGGGGGTGGTGATGCCGGTGATGTCCGACTCCTGGAAGGCATCGTTCCCGAGGAGCAGGGTGGGAACCTGTCCGGTGAGGGCGACGATCGGGACGGAGTCCATGTAGGCCGTCGCGATGCCGGTGACCAAGTTGCAGGCCCCGGGACCGGAGGTGGCGAGGCATACGCCTACACGGCCGCTGGCCCGGGCATACCCGTCCGCGGCGTGTGCCGCTGCCTGCTCGTGCCGTACCAGAATGTGCCGCAGTGACGAGTCGTAGAGCTCGTCGTAGATGGGCAGCACGCTTCCTCCGGGGTAACCGAATAAGGTCTCGACCCCTTCTCTCTGGAGACCCTCGATGAGGATCTTAGCTCCGGTCTTCATTCTCTTCCCTCAACAGTCTGTTCATGCCGGCGATGACCGCTTCAACGCTGGCCATGATGATATCGGTGCGAGCACCTCTGGAAGTAAGTATCTTCCCGTCTTTACTTAATTTTACCGTTACGTCCACTAACGCGTCCGTTCCGCCGCTGATCGCATCCACGTGGTACTCCTCCAAGCGGATGTCGGCCACATCGGCGACGGAGCGGCGCAGGGCCTCCATGGCAGCATCCACGGGGCCTGTGCCGGTGGCGGCTCCCGTCACCTCCTCCCCGTGTACGGTCATGGTCACGGATGCCGTCGGGATCACGTTGCTCCCGCTCACCACCGTGAACTGCCGCATCTGCAGCACCGGACTGCACTCGATGGCGAGGACAGCGTCTGCGATGGCCATCAGGTCTGCATCCGTGACCCGTTTGCCTTCGTCACCGAGCTGTTTGATGCGCTTGATGATCTCCCGCAGCTGGTTCTCGTCGGGGCGGTAGTTCATCTCGTGCAGGGCGGCCTCGACGGAGGCGGATCCCGAGTGCTTCCCCAGCACAATCCGCCGTTTCCGCCCGATCGACTCCGGTCGGATGGATTCATAGGTGCTCGGTTCGCGGAGGACGCCATGGGCATGGATGCCGCTCTCATGCGTGAAGGCCATCTCCCCGACGATCGCCTTGTTGACGGGGAGCGGCACACCGCTCAACCGCGAGACCAGGGTGGCAAGATGGTAGAGCTCCTCCGTGACGATGCCGGTCCGGTAGCCGTAGAGCACCTCGAGCGCCATGACGAGCTCTTCGAGCGGCGTGTTGCCCGCCCGCTCCCCCAGGCCGTTCACGGTCACATGGCATGCGCTCGCACCCGCTTTCAGCGCCGCGAGGGAGTTTGCCAGGGCCATCCCGAGGTCGTCGTGGCAGTGGATGGAGAGGGGCGCAAGACAGAGCGGAGGGATGAGCTCCGCCGTCCGCTCCGGCGTCAGCAGTCCGACCGTATCGCAGAAGCAGAGCCGATCGGCGCCCCGTTCCACGCCGCCGGCGAATACCTCACGGAGGAATGCCGGGTCAGCCCGGGATGCGTCCTCCCCGGAGAGCTCGACGATGAGACCCCGTTCCCGGGCGTATTCCACGGCGCTCCAGGCCATATTGCAGACCTCCTCGCGCGTCTTCCGCAGCTTCTTCTGGATGTGCAGGTCGCTCACGGGCACCACCAGGTGGACAGAGTCGGCATTGCATTCTGCCGCGTAGTCGATGTCCTGCCGGAGTGCCCGAACATAGGTGCAGATCTCGGCCGACAAATCCGCATCGGCGATCAGGCGCAGCGCCTCGCGCTCCCCCTCGGATGCGGCTGCAGATCCCACTTCGATGGTGTGTACCCCGATTCGGGAGAGGACAGAGGCGATCTCGAGCTTCTCGGCGGGTGTCAGTGAGACTCCGGGCGTCTGTTCGCCGTCCCGTAGCGTAGTATCAAAAAAGCGCAGGCGATTCGAGAATAAAGCAATCCCTTCTGGACTGTTCGGTCATGCATAAGAGTGGGGGCGGCGGATATTTAAACTATTGTCCGGCGGGTCCTGTCGAGATCCGTCTCGGAGGCAGACACGGCCCGAAACGCTTATTTTGCAGGCGGCGAGCCTTCGGCACCTTTGTCCGATGCTCCGGGGAAGGATCGGCTGGTTGCCCGGGATCACGGACCGCACGAATCCCGCGCTCGGTGGAAGAGACGCGGGACAGGTGCAGACTGGCCGGAGAGCAGATCTCCGGGGAAAATCGGATCCCCCGACGAGAGGCTCCCGGTTCCTCCCCGTTCGGGAACCGAAGTTTCCCGGATCGCGATAGAGCCGTCCGGCGCGCCTGTCCCGATCTTGATCCTCTCCCCCGCGACTGCTGGAGAACAGCGTCGGTGAGGGGCATCCAGCACGGAGGACGCTTGCCGGGCGTTTCCGGATGGAAGAGCAGGTCTCCCCCCTCGCTCGCCGTTTCCCCTTCCGGACACAAGTGCGCGGATGGTGTGTTGCCGGGCATGCGTTCCGCACGTGGGCGAATTCTCCTATCCGCCACGAATACGCCGTCATGCACCAATCAGCCCCGGCCCGCGGCAGAAATGGGAGGGTGCCCTCCGCCCGTCTCAATCCCGATAGCAGGATGTGTCCGACAACCGGAGGCATTTATCCTATCGAAGCCGTAAATGCGCCGATCCGGCCCGATTGGAAGGGAGCAGGGCAGGAGAATCAGAGAGGTGCGCCTGCTCTCCCCAGGGTTCCTTCACCACTATTGCGATGCGTCTCTGTTAATGAGCGGAGAAGGGCGAGAGGCATCGGTACGAACAGCGGATCTCATGCGGGGAGATCGGAGCGGCATAGAGGCTCTGTCGGCCGGCAGGAGGAACGGCGGATCCCCCCCTCTCCTGAGGATTAGGGCCCGGATCGGGTCTGCAGCGTCGAGAACCCGTGTACACCGAAATTGTCCGAAATTCCGAAAGTCCCCGCCTGGGAACCGCTGCCGAGTCCCTCACCGTCGGAAGAACCGTGTTATTTCGATACCCGCTGCCCCCATATCCGGGCCATGCCACACCCGGGGACAATCCCTCCGCGATCCTGGTGAGAAGCGGGCGCCGGGGATCCTCGCAGCATCCGGGCTCCCGCTCCCACCCGCCTGCATCCAGGCTCATTTCGGCCTTGGATGCACAGAGGGTCGCAGGATGAGAACGGGTGACGGGCTGCACGAGATGGGTGACGCCATCGTGGATGGCAGCAGAACAGGATCGGTTCTGTAAAAGCAAAGAGAGAAGGGATCAGGCAGGCTGGTGAGGACGTGTGCCGCTATCGTAGACCAGGGCGATGTAGCGCGATTCGAAGATGACCACCGCCGGCGTCAGGAAAAGCCAGAAGATCCAGCCAATGAACGGTATTCCCGCCAGGGCGGAGAGAGCGGCCCCCAGGACGATCGAGACCACCCAGATGACGATGAGCGCCACGATGTATTGACTCCACCCGATGCGTGCGATGTGGTCGAGGATGGCGCCGAAGTTGAAGGCCTCTCCGAACCTATCCGTCCGCGCCATCCGCACGAGCCCGATGATGGAAAGAAGCGCGATTGCCAGCCCCACTAGGATGGCGAGTATGATACCGATGCCGAAGGCGAACAGGGCTGGTGCGAGCACCTGCGGATTGCCGGCGAGGGGATCGGGACTCCCGCTTGCTGCCGACCTGGCGATGGCATCCAGCAGGGCGATATCCCCGAACACGAGCATGATCAGGATCGCCGGCAGGGCATAGATGAGTGATGCGACGAAGTACTTCAACCCGTCGATGAAAAGCCTGCCCCAGCCCTCCAGTTCGGGATCCTGCTTGCCCCGGTAGATCTCCATGATATAGCCAAGCAGGAGTGGAAAGATGATTGTGCACGGGATAAGAAGGATCCAGCGTTTCCACTTCCCCCACAGGAGATCCCGCGTATAGTCGAGCGAGTCTCCCAGCATGCTTCCGTAGTCCATGACGATACAACCTCACGTAAACGGTAAGGCGTGAAGGTGTATTTGAATGTAACTGCGCCGCACGGCAGTTTGATCGGCTGGAAATGCATTTTCGAGCCTCGGGAAGGGGAGAGGATGCATTTCGCGCCCGGAAACCGGAATCCGCAGACTGCGCTCTTCTGCCTCACCGCAATCAGACCGGGGCAGCATCGTACAGGATCGTCAGGTACCGGGAGAGGAATACCCCGAAGACGGGGCCAAGGATGAACAGCAGCGCCCATCCGAGAAAGGGGATCATGAGAAGCCCGAGCACCACAATCCCGATCGCGAGTACGGGAACCAGGAACGAAACGATGTAATTTCCCCACCCGATGCGTGCAATATGGTCGAGGATGGCGCCGAAGTTGAACGCTTCTGCGTAATCGTTCGTCCGCGAGAATCGGATCGCAGCAATGGCCGCAATCAGACCGACAAGTATGGACAACAGGAACGTGACGAGGGATCCGAGGACCACGGTCCCGAGGATTGCTATTGCAGCAGATGCGTCTCCGGACAGGATCATCGTGGAGAGGAGGGCATATGTCCCGCCGAAAAAGGCGAGCGCTATCACGATGACAGGGAGGGCATACACGGCAAGAACAACCAGCAATTTCAGGCCCTCGATGAATACCTCCTCCGTATCGGGTATCCGTGTCGGAGGTTCTACCTCCCCCTGCAGGATATGCCGGTAGTAGCCCAGGTTGATCGGGATGTAGAGGGCGAGAACCAGCCACTTGACCCATTTTCCCCAGAGCGTATTCCGCGTGTACCGGAATGCATCCGCAACCATCGCACTGAAATCCATCAGGAGCCCCGATCCGATCAGCTGGTATGCTGCACCTCATAAACGTGCCGAAAGGCTCCGGGATGAAGAAACTCCGACCTCTCGATGCCCGAACACGATCCGGCTGCGCCGGAAATCCCGTCCTGGATCGGTACGTTCTCGAGAACGCGCCGACCGGGTCCCATGCCGCCGCTGATCCGATGGGGCACCCCCCCCGGGGGGGACCGCGATCCAGATTCGGATCCCGCATACGAAAGGAGTGCCCTGCCAAACCCTGACTGCCCCAATCCCTCCCGCGCCTCCGCACACAGGTCCGGGGGAGGTCTTGACCTTTCCCCCACTTCACTCTCCGTCGGTTCGATAGGCCTGAGTTGTGATTTCGGGAGTAGGGGCTGTGAGCCCGAATTTGCATCGAGAATGCACTTGAGGATTCCCCGTGAGTTACCGTATCCGCCGGGCATTCGTGACCAGCAGGGGAAGGGGCATGGGGGAGAGGGGCGCGAACCCAAGCGATAGGACCCGGTTACCGGCCAGCGGGATTTGATGGGCATCGGGAGCGAATGGGCTAGCATCGAGCTAACCCCACGGACCGTGGATCTCTTCGGTATCCCTGAAGGGAGGCTTCCGCATACGGGATGAGGCCGGGAGATTCCAGGATGCCGCAATGGCGGTGCGGGGTGTGCAGGGCCCCTTCGGACCTCCAATCCCCAGTACTCCAGATCTGCGTTGCGTCTCCCGACAATCGGAACAGGGGGACACTGCCGCATCGTGACGGATAGAGAGGGAGCCGATCCGCCAACCTCTCCGATGCACAGCAGACTAATTCGTCCTGTGTCCCATTGGGCCGTGGGAGTGTGCGCTCCCCTCCTTCCGGAAGAAGGCAGCTCCGGGGTCGGCGGCGGAACCGGAGCCGCGACGGGATATGTAGCGAACTGCGGATCCGGTTCCGATCTGCAATGGAAAATGGGATGGGTTCGATGGTCCGGCACCGTCTTCAGCAGGAGGGCGGATTCAGTGCTTGAAATGGCGTACCCCCGTGAAGATCATCGTCACATCCAGCCGGTTTGCTGCCGCGATGACCTCATCGTCCCGGATCGAACCCCCGGGCTGCACCAGGGCGGTCGCCCCCGCTGCCGCCGCCTCCTCGAGGGTGTCAGGGAAGGGCAGGAAGGCATCCGAGCCCACTGCGCTGCCCTGCAGGGAATCTCTCGCCTTGGCGATGGCAATCCGCGCCGAGTCCACCCGGCTCATCTGACCGGCTCCGATCCCGACGGTCTTTCTGGCATTCGCAAAGACAATCGCATTGGAGCGTGTATGCTTGCACACCCTCCAGGCCAGCCTCATGGCCGCCAGTTCCTCCGCATCCGGATCCCGTTCTGTCACGACCGTCCAGTGCTCCTGGTAGGGCGGCGTCCGCTGCACCAGGATCCCCCCGTCGATGCTGCGGATTGATTCCTCGTCCGGGAGCGGTGTCCGCAGGAGAATGGCTCTTAGATTCTCTTTCTTCCGCAGAACCATCGATGCGTCCTCGGTGTAGGAGGGGGCGATCACCACCTCAACGAATGTCTTCGTGATCTCCTCCGCCACATCCCTCTCCACGGTACGGTTGAGGGCAACGACGGAACCATAAGCGGAGATCGGATCCACCTCGCGTGCCGTGATATAGGCGGAGAGGAGATTGTCTCCTATCGCCACGCCGCAGGGGTTGTTGTGCTTGACGAGCACAGCACAGGGATCCGCAAACTCGCTCAGGAGAGAGACGGCGGAACTGGCGTCCAGATAGTTGTTGAAGGACATCTGGCGTCCCTGGAAGGGTTCTGCTCCGGCGATGCCCCGCTCCCCGTACACTGCCCCCAGCTGGTGAGGGTTCTCGCCATACCGCAGCGCACGGCCGTTCCGGAACTGCAGGGTATAGATCGGAGGAAATGTCTCTCCCAGCCCCTGGAGGAAGTTGCTGATCGCTGCATCGTAGGCGGCAGTCCTGGCGAACGCCTTCTTCGCCAGGTACAGCCGCTGCTCCGGGGAGAACCCTCCCCGCTCGACCGCCTCTTTTGCCATGCCGTAGTCCTCCGGATCGACAAGCACCGCTACGTAGCGGTGGTTCTTGGCCCCTGCCCGCACCATCGCCGGGCCGCCAATATCGATGTACTCCACGAGCTCCTCCAGAGCCAGACCAGATCCAGCCTTCTCCTCGAACGGATACAGGTTCACCACGAGAATTTCGATATACTGGAACCCGAGCGCGGCGGCCGTGCAATCGTCTATCCCCGGCCGCCCGAGGAGCCCGCCGTGGATCC
Organism: Methanomicrobiales archaeon; assembly: GCA_030019205.1. NCBI lineage: Archaea > Methanobacteriati > Methanobacteriota > Methanomicrobia > Methanomicrobiales > Methanomicrobiales archaeon. The sequence continues at coordinate 54,293 of JASEFH010000008.1, read as the reverse complement.
GGGGATGGAGCGTCTTCACACGCCCGTCCAAGATCTCGGGGGATCCCGTGTACTCCGCCACCTCTCGATACGGCACGCCGCCCTCTGCCAGTGCCCTGCCTGTGCCGCCCGAACTCACCAGGGAGTAGCCGTTTGCGACAAGCGTTTTTGCCAGATCGACAATCCCTCTCTTATCCCATACCGACAGCAGTGCCCATTTCATACCAACGCGTTCAGCTCCCTATGATAAAATACCGATGCTCCGTTCGCCGAGAACTGCCCCCGATCCGGGATCGCAATCGCCAGCACCGAGGGGCTTGACGAACTTCCCTGGGAGCTTCTCTGCCGGTGCGGATCCTGCACCGCTCTCCGCTTCCCCGCCCGCTGCAATGCACTCTGGGGGAGCATGACAGCGATGCCGCGGCGGGAGAGCCGCTGGCGTCCAGGCATGATGTGCCGGATTCGGCGTAAGAACCGTATCCGCGTCAGCATGGCAGGATATCCTGAAATATTGTGCAAAATTCAAAACAAACAGCAAACAAGACCTATTTATAGTCGCATTTGCACAAATAATATATAGAACTACAATACAATAGTTATTGAGATCCGGAGTGTAGCATGCAGAATCAGTCGACAGAACGGGGAAATGCTAAGGCTTCGCAGGGCGCTGCGGAAGGCGATATCGATCTGCAGTCCGCCCTTGAGGAGGAGCGGAAACGGTATGCCGAACTTCAGGACCGGTACATCCGCCTGGCGGCAGATTTTGACAACTACCGCAAGAAATTTGACAGGGAGAGGGATGCCATCGTCTCCCTCGCGAACCAGAACCTGATCGCCGAACTCCTTGTGATTGTCGACGATTTCGAGCGGGCTCTCGCCTCGATCGAGAGCGAGGAGAACCGGGAAGGGCTCGAGATGCTCCAGAAGAACTTCCTCAAGATTCTGGAATCCCATGGTCTCCAGGCCATCGAATGCCTCGGCAAGAAGTTCGATCCCAATCTCCATGACGTGCTCGCGCAGGAGGCGAGCGAATGCGAGAGCGGGACCGTGCTCGAGGAGTACCAGAAAGGCTACATGCTCCGATCCAGGGTGATTCGCCCGTCGAAAGTCAAGATTGCAGAAGATAGCAGGGATAGGAAAGGTGAGCACCATGAGTAAAGAGAAGATTATCGGAATCGACCTCGGGACCTCGAACAGTCAGGCGGCCGTGATGCTGGGCGGCAAGCCCACGATCATCCCCTCAGCGGAGGGTGCGACGGTTGCAGGAAAGATGTTCCCCTCTGTGGTGGCCATTGCAAAAGACGGCCAGCTGCTGGTGGGGGAGCCCGCCCGCAGGCAGGCGGTGAGCAACCCGGAGGGGACCGTTCTTGCCGCCAAGAGGAAGATCGGCACCAATCACACATACACCATTCACGGCAAGCAGTACACGCCCCAGCAGATCTCGGCATTCATCCTGCAGAAGATCAAGCGGGACGCCGAGGCATTCCTGGGGGAAGAGATTAAAAAAGCCGTGATCACGGTTCCTGCATACTTCAACGACAACCAGAGGACCGCCACGAAGGATGCCGGCAGGATCGCAGGCCTCGACGTTGTGCGGCTGGTGAACGAACCGACGGCCGCTTCGATGGCGTACGGGCTGGACAAAGCGGGAGAGCACAAGATCCTGGTGTTCGATCTGGGCGGCGGCACCCTGGACGTAACGATCATGGAGTTCGGAGGCGGCACGTTCACTGTGCTGTCCACGTCCGGCGACACTCAGCTGGGCGGCACCGACATGGACAACGCAGTAGTGGACTGGATCGTCGAGGAGTTCAAAAAACAGGAAGGCGTGGACCTGAGAAAGGACAAGATGGCCATCCAGAGGGTGCGGGAGGCGGCGGAGAAGGCGAAGATCGAACTCTCGTCGGTCCTGGAGACCGAGATCAACCTGCCGTACATCACGGTGGACAAGGAGGGTCCCAAGCACCTCGCCCTCAAACTCTCCCGCTCCCGGCTGGAGCAGCTCGTCGATCCCATCATCTCCCGCTGCATCCATCCGATCGAGCAGGCGCTCGCCGATGCCAAACTGACCAAACGGGATCTGAACAAGGTGATCCTCGTCGGCGGACCCACCCGCATGCCCGCGGTCGTGAAGTTCATCGAGGAGCAGACGGGTCTGAAGCCCGAACGGGGCGTCGATCCGATGGAATGCGTCGCGATGGGCGCTGCCATCCAGGGTGCGATCCTGGCCGGCGAGATCACCGATCTCCTGCTGCTGGACGTGACGCCGCTGACTCTGGGCATCGAGACGCTCGGCGGCGTCATGACCCCGCTTATCGAGCGTAATACCACGATCCCTACCCGGAAGAGCCAGATCTTCTCCACCGCGTCCGACTTCCAGACGGCGGTCACCATCCACGTGCTGCAGGGAGAGCGGCCGATGGCCGCGGACAACATCAGCCTTGGGCAGTTCAACCTGGTGGGCATCCCGCCGGCTCCCCGCGGCGTGCCGCAGATCGAGGTCGAGTTCGACATCGACGCCTCGGGCATCCTGAACGTCTCGGCAAAAGACCGCGGAACCGGCAAGGAGCAGAAGATGACCATCTCCGCATCCACCAAGCTCTCGGACAAAGAAGTCGAGAAGATGATCCAGCAGGCCAAGGAGTTCGAGGAGGAGGACAGGAAGCGGAGAGAGGAAGTGGAGACCCGGAACAATGCCGATTCGATGATCTACACTGCCGAGAAGACTCTCTCCGAACTGGGCGACAAGATTGGCGCAGAGCAGAAGGACAGACTGGAATCGGCCATCAAGACTGCCAAATCGGCCCTGGAGGGCAAGGATATGGACAGGATCCGGCAGGAGACCGAGAACCTGCAGAAGGTGCTGCAGGATGTGGGGACGGTCATCTACCAGGAGGCAGCGCGCAAGTACGCCGAAGAAGCAGCAGAGAAGAAGGCAGCCGGAGAATCTTCAGGGAATGCCGAAGGCCCGTCGGGCTCAAAAGACAAAGAAAAGGTCGTTGACGCCGAATTCAAGGTCGAGGAAGAGTAAACTCCCCATTTTTGACCGGCATGGATAAAAGAGACTACTACGAGGTGCTCGGGCTTTCCCGCGGAGCGTCGCAGGACGAGATCAAACGGGCATTCCGTCAGCTCGCGCGCAAGTATCACCCGGATGTGAACCCGAACGACAAAGAGGCGGAGGAGCGGTTCAAAGAGATCAACGAGGCGTTCCAGGTGCTGAGCGATCGCGAGAAGCGGGCTCAATACGATCAGTTCGGCCATGCCGCCTTCAAGCCCGGCGATTTCGCGGGTTTTCGGACATCCAGCTTCGAAGATCTCTTTCGGGACTTCGGATTCGGGGACATTTTCAATGTCTTCGGGGGCGGCGGCAGGGCGTCTCGGGCTCGGGACGGTGCCGATCTGCGGTACGACGTGGAGATCACGCTTGCGGAGGCGTATAGCGGCCTGACGCGATCGTTCGAGATCCCCCACTCGGCAGAGTGCACCACCTGCAGAGGGGTTGGGGCAGTTCCGGAACATATGAGGGATTGCCCCGCCTGCCAGGGCAGCGGCCAGATTCGGAGAGTGCAGCGGAGCGCATTCGGACAGATGGTGAACATCGCCACATGCAGCCGCTGCGGCGGGCGCGGAAAGATCATCGAGAAGCCCTGCAGGACCTGCGGGGGTACAGGGCGTATCCAGAAGACCAAGAAGATTCGGATCACCATCCCGAGCGGCGTGGACGATGGTCAGTACCTTCGGATCGCCGGCGAAGGGGAGCCGGGAGAGAGAGGCGGTGTGCCGGGCGATCTGTACGTCGTGGTGCACGTGCAGGAGCACGAGATCTTCGAGAGGCACGGAGCCGATCTCTTCTGCAAGACGGTTCTCCCGCTCAGCACCGCGATCTTCGGCGGCGAGATCGAAGTGCCCACGATCACGGGGAAAGCAACCCTGAAGATCCCTCCGGGAACGCAGAGCCACACGGTGTTTCGGCTGAACGGGCAGGGAATGCCGCACATCGATTCGAAGGAGAGGGGGGACGAGCTGGTGAAAATTGTCGTGGAGATTCCGCGGCATCTGACACCCCACCAGGAGGCACTGCTGAAAGAAGCCCTCCTGGATCAGCCTGTTGAGACGAAGAAGGGTTTTTTCGAGAGGCTGCGGGAGTACGTCTGAAGGGGGCGTCCTGCCGATCCGGGGAGCATCGGGGGCAGAACCGCGTGCCCCCGGCATCTTGGGTATACTCTCCGTGTGGATGGGGGCGGCGGTGCGCACCGGCAGGATCGGCACGTCCTGCCGTGCAGGGCACCTAGTTTAAAGATGGATAACGGCGCACCGGTACGCAAGGAACCGCAGTGCATGCCGAAATGACACGGACGATACCCCGAATTCACCTGTTTTGCAGCATGAACGGCAGGATGCCCCATGCCGCCCCGAATTCCGCAGGAGAGTGAGCCAGTGTCGGATGACTACTACGACATCCTCGGCATACCGAGAAACGCCACGGACAAGGAGATAAAGGCTGCATTTCGCAGCCTCGCACGGAAGTACCATCCTGATGTCTGCAGGGAAAGGGGTGCCGAGGAGAAGTTCAAGAAGATCAACGAGGCTTACAGCGTGCTCTCGGATCCGCAGAAGAGGGCGCGGTACGACATGGGAGGCAAGAGCGCATTCGAGGGCGCCTCCCCCTTCGGCGGAGGGTTCGGAGGTTTCCATACCGACTACTACGACTTCGGTGACATCTTCGACGCGTTCTTCGGGGGTTTTGGTGAGCGGTCCCGCCAGAGGCAGGGGCCGATCCCGGGCGCGGACATACTGATCCGCCTTCGGATCAGTCTGGAGGAGGCGGTATTCGGGGTGGATAAAGACGTGGAGGTCGATCACACCGAGGCATGCCCGGCATGCGATGCGACCGGCAGCGTCTCGAAGCGGCTCCGGCCGTGTCCGACCTGCGGGGGCAGCGGTCAGGTGCGGCATGTCCATGCGACCGTTCTCGGACAGTTCATTCGGGCCGCCCCCTGCGGAGCCTGTCGCGGACGGGGGAGGGTTGCGGAGACACCATGCACGCAGTGCCGAGGAACCGGCCATGTGCAGGCCAGAAAGAAGGTACGCGTGCACGTGCCTGCCGGGATCGATACGGGCATGCGGCTGCGTGTCGGCGGACTCGGCGAGGCGGGCGAGATGGGGGCGCCGAGCGGAGACCTCTTCATCGAGGTGAGTGTCGCCCCCCACAGACGGTTCTCCCGCGCGGGAGACCATCTGGAGACGACCATCGAGATCACGCCCGCTCAGGCCGCTATCGGCTCGTCCGCAACGGTGGAGACGATCGACCGCAAGCAGGTGGAAGTCCAGATCCCGGAAGGTACGGAGCAGGATGCTGTCCTCACCGTGCCCGGAGAGGGTGTGCGGAAGAAAGGAAGAAGCGGCGATCTCCGCGTTCGCGTGAAGATCCGCACGCCCCGGCACCTCTCGGCGGAAGAGCGCGACCTGTACCAGAAACTCCTCCAGCTGGAGGGGAAAAAGAAGCCGAAGAGGAAGGGGCTCTTCGGCCATCTCCGGGGATGAGACTCTGTCTTCCTTCCGCACCTTGCCGTCAGCAGCACCGGATTTTTTAGGGGGCCGTTCCAATCCAGTAAGGTGAAACTTCTCTTCGAGCTCTCCGGCGAACACCCCACGCTTCCCGTTGCCGAACTGGAATGCGTGGGCATGGTGCTGCAGGCACGGCCCCAGGTGGCGGTCGCGGATTGCCCCGAACCGGAGGAGGTCCGCCGTCTCGCCCTGACGCACGCCGTGCTCGAGTACCTCGGGGAAAGCCGCTCCGACCTCTCCTCGCTCTCGCATCTCCTGCAGCATCTCTCCCTATCTCCGCCCGGCCGCTTCGCGGTGCGGGTGAAGAAGGTGCATGGAGCTGCGATGCCCGGATCGCCGGCGTCTCTCGAACGGTTCATCGGGAACCGGATTGAAGGGCAGGTCTCTCTGTCCCATCCCGATGTCGAGTACCATGCCGTATTCTCGGAGGACGTCTGCTACCTGGGAAGGATGCTTGTCCGCATCGATCGCGGCTCCTATGCGTGCCGCAATCCGATGCGAAGACCGTTCTTCCACCCGGGGGTGATCATGCCCAGGATGGCGCGGGCAATCGTGAACCTCTCCCTCATCCGCCGCAACGAGCGAATGTACGACCCTTTCTGCGGCACCGGAGGGCTATTACTGGAGGGTAAAATTCTTGGCGCCGATGTGCTGGGGAGCGATGCCGATCCCCGCATGGTCAAGGGGTGTCTGGCCAATCTCGGCGGTGGATTGGTGCTCCTTGCCGATGCCACGCGCATGCCTCTCTGCGATGCTGCCGTGGATGCCGTGGTTACGGACTTCCCTTACGGTCAGTCATCCTGGATCCGTGCCAGAACGCTGGAGGATCTGTACGGGGAGACGCTGGCGGAGATAGGGCGGGTGCTCAGGCCGAAGAAGAGGGCTGTTGTTGTCAGCCACCGCGATATTCGGGAGATTGCACGCGACCGGTTCGCTGTCCTTCAGCATCACGAGCAGAGGGTGCACAAAAGCCTCACCCGCCGGATCCTGGTGCTCCAGGGATAGATCGGGCTGCATCGCCGTCGCGGAACCCGCAATGGCTTTGTGCCGAGGGGCGGGACGCATCCAAACATATTTATAGTTGATGAAAGATCATCCCGCCCTTCGGGTGAACTGAAGTGGCATATTACTACACAACGGGCAACTTCTGGCTGGGGGTGATCCTGGGGTGGATCATCATGGTCGTCCTGAACATCTGGGTTCCGATCCTGGGGCCGATCCTCGGCGGGCTTGTGGCAGGGTATATCGCCGGCAGAGGCGTGGGCAACGGAGCCCTGGCCGGATTGATCGCCGGCATTCTCGGCGCCATCATCGTGGGCGTGCTGCTCGTCATCGGGGGGACTGTCTTCCTGGGCGGAGTCGGCTTCATCACCGGACTCGGGGCTGCTGCCGTCGTGATCCTGGCGGCGCTGGTCTACATGGGTATTCTCGGCCTCATCGGGGGAGCGATCGGCGGAGCCGTGCGTCGGTGAAGGCACGCGAGGTGATTCACCCCGATCTGCCGCGATGCAGGAAGGGAATTATCCTCCTTTCCCGATCCCGGTTTCGCATGCCCACCCCCTCTCTCCGATTGTGATGGCTGACGGTCTACGGAACTTCGTCGTCTCGAGCATCCTCGGTTTTACCGTGATGATCGTGCTGAACCCCTTCTTTCCTGTCGGGGGCCCTATCCTGGGGGGAATCGTATCCGGATACTTCGGCGAGCCGGGCATCTGGAACGGCATGAAGGGAGGGATCGTCTCGGCGGTGCTCGCCTCCCTCCTCGTCTCCGTTCTCCTGATCGCAGGGGGTGCGGCGTTCCTCGGCGTGCTGGGAGCGCTGATTGGCGCCGGTATCGGCATGGTCGTGCTGGTGATCCTCCTGTATTTCAGCATCCTGGGCATCGTCGGGGGCGCCATCGGCGGTGCACTGAAGGAACGATTCGGGTGAACGACAGATCTCAACCACCGTGGAGTTCCCGCCGAAGATCTATGGGGCTCCCTGCAACAGCCCCACTGTATCGGGGGGGAGTGCGCTCTATTCTCCCGTCCCCCGCCGGTACGATATCCTGAAAACAGGGTATCCCGAATCCCGCGACTCCAGCGGTGTGACGGGTGTTGCCCGCAGTGAGTATCCATCCCATGCCTTCGTAGAACAGAGTGCGAGGATCCTACGGGCTCATGGAGACCTCTTATCCTTTCCTCGGGTACCTGTATTCGCGGCGGGCTGTATTGTGAGAATGGACCGAACACCGTGTGATACAGGCACCCCTCGCCCCGTGGAACGAGGACGAGAGTGAGGCATCCCTCGATTGAAGATCATGCCGGGCTTGCGACTTCCTCTGCCGTTCGGCTTCCCCGTCGCAGGACTTAAGTGGAATCTCCGAGCCAGCTCGGCTAGACTCTGGTCCCCCCTCAGGCTGGCGAGGGAAGGGAGGGGATGCATCGGAAGAGAGTACAGCATCGCGGCCATATGTTCAATACAGTTAGCAGCCAAACCGTGTAGGGAGCCGTAGATCATGAGCCTGGTGCTCGCGTTCGTCGGGACAAAAGGCGCTGCCATGGCCGGGGACATGCGGGAGATCACTTTCCGGGGCGATGATACCGGCATCGAGAGGCTGGAAGCCGAGCTCTACAGGGGATCCATCCGCACCGATGAAGAACTGCAGAGGCGGTCACGGGAGATCGGCGTCTGCATCACGGTTCGGGACGACAAGATCAAGGTATCGCAGCGGGACGGGATGCTCGTGGGGGAAGTGATCTCGGCTGACGGTTCCGTTGTGCATCGGCGGAGGCTCTACGTATCGACCGACAACTACGCGATAACGGAGATCCACGGTCCGGAGATCAGACTGGTCGGGAGCGGCAGGGGTAGCAACTTCGTCGTGCTGGGAAACGAGATCGGGAAGAAGATCGCGCATGCATGCATCCAGAAGCACTGGAAGTCCGGCACACTCAGGGATGCAATACGGATTCTCATGCTCGCGATGGAGGCGGCGTCACGGCAGACCGCATCGGTGAGCCGGGAGTATGTCCTGGTGCAGACGACCCGCACTGTCAGGTTCAACGTGCCGTGACCCGCGATCGGGGGTTCGGCGAACCCCCGCCATATCCGGTTACAGAACGGTCATAGCACCCGTGCGCATCCGGAACGGAATGCCGCAGCCTTCACCGCCACCGCAACGGACCGCGTCACGTCCCGATCCAGGATGGCCGGAAGGATATGGTCGCGCCGCGGCTCTGCCACGTAATCGGCAAGAGCATGGGCGGCAGCGACCTTCATCTCGTCGCTGATGCGGGTGGCGCAGGCGTCCAGGGCCCCCCGGAACACCCCCGGGAAAGCGAGCGCATTGTTGATCTGGTTCGGATAGTCGCTACGTCCGGTGCCCACCACCGCCGCACCGCCTCTCCTGGCATCCTCGGGCAGGATCTCCGGTATGGGATTTGCCAGGGCAAAGACGATCGGATCGTCCTGCATGCGGCGGACCATACGCTCCGTGACGAGCCCGGGAGCGGACACGCCGATGAACACATCCGCACCTTCGAGGGCATCGGCGAGTGTGCCGCTCCGCCCCGAACGGTTGGTCTCGTCCCCCAGGATGAACTTGTACTTGTTGCTGTAGAGCCCTCGTCTTCCCCGGTGGATGATCCCCTGCCGATCGCAGACGACGATGTCGCGCACCCGAGAACAGACATCCGGGCTGTAACCGATGCAGCCCAGGAGACGGGCAATAGCAAATCCCGCCGCACCGGCCCCGGAGATCACGACGGTGAGATCGGAGTAGGATTTGTCCGTCACGCGGCAGGCATTCAGAAGGGCTGCGCGCACCACGATCGCCGTCCCGTGCTGATCGTCGTGCATGACGGGGATGCCGATATCCTGCAGGGCCTCCTCCACCTCGAAACATCGGGGAGCAGCGATGTCCTCCAGGTTGATCCCGCCAAAGACGGGCGCGATGTTTCGCACCTGGTCCACAAAGTCCGCGTTGTGGCTCTCGAAACAGATGGGGAAGGCGTCGATGCCCGCGAACTTCCTGAAGAGTATGGCCTTTCCCTCCATCACCGGAATCGCGGCGTAACCACCGATATCCCCCAGACCCAGAACGGCAGTCCCGTCGGTGACGATGGCGATGGAGTTGCCCTTGAGCGTGTACTTGTATGCCAGGTTCCTGTCTTTCTGTATGGCGCGGCAGACCTCGGCGACGCCCGGCGTATAGGCGCGTGCGAGGTCCCTCCGGTTCTCCAGCGGGACCTTGGAGCGGATCTCCAGTTTCCCCTGATGCCGTGCGTGCAATTCGAGCGCTTCTGCATAGATCTCCTGGTCCGACCCCGCTTCCATGAAGATACCCTCCCGAGTTACATGATTGCATGTAACCCCTTATTAAATCCATTTAGGGTTGGATGCAGTTGATGGCACCGGGGAACTGTCGAGGCACTGGTGTCTGGAAGGCCCATTCGTATAGCTGCCGGTACTCGATATGGAATCCAATCCGCCCCAAAAGGTGTTACTCGGCCAAACCCGTCCACGCACAGCGGACAAATCATTAAATAGATCCATTTCTCTTGCGGCGATCGGAGGCGGATGAAAATTCCCGAGATCTTCTTCAGCGGCTGGGAGAGTATCGGCCGCGTTCTCATCGTCGGGGTTCTCGCATACGTCGCTCTGGTCGTTCTGGTCAGAGCATCGGGCAAAAGAACCCTGGCATCGATGAATGCCTTCGATTTCATCGTGAACGTCGCCATAGGTTCTATCCTTGCGACGATCATCCTTTCGAGGGACATATCGCTTGCGGAAGGCATCATTGCGTTTGTCGTTCTCCTGGGCCTGCAGTTCATCGTCTCGTGGTCCTCATCGAGATCGAAGATGGCGGCGCAGTTCGTCAAATCGCAGCCAGGGATCCTCGTATACCAGGGAGAGCTCCTCCGGGATGCGATGCGGCGGGAACGGATTGACGAATCCGAGATCCTCCAGGCACTTCGCTCGGAAGGCATGGACTCTCGAAAAGACGCAGCAGCGGTGGTACTCGAGACGAATGGCCATATTTCCGTGCTTAAACGGGCGGAACGGGGAGACGATTCGTCACTCCGAAATGTAGCCGGCCTGCCCCGCTGATGCGGCGTTTCGAATCGAAACGGCCAGCTCTTGAGGACGACTGGATCCGCATCGAGGGCTGAAAAAAGATCGCGCAGCCGGCGCTGGCTCGGCAGAACCTAACATGAAGGGATCCCCGCCGACCGGTGATCCCCAATCCCTGCGATTTTCGGTATATGGACGGTATAGCATCGGTCTGGTTTTTCTAAGTGCTTCAGGTTGATACAATCCCAGCCCGCCCTCTTCGGTCCATCGGCTCATCTTCGTGGAACGGCTCGTCGCACCATGCGCACATCCAGACGCCGGGCTCCTCGGTCCGGGTGGAGGGCATGAACCAGCACGGCGGCAGCGGGCGGCATGTCCTGGAAGGGATCCTCGATCGTTCATGCGGCAATCGTCGTCAAGAGACGGTATGCGTGTATGGCATGGAGGGGGTGAAAGTTCCGGTAACGGGAGAGCCCCTTGAAAATACCTACACTATTGGCTTGAATGCGATGGCCTTATTAGTGGGTAGACAGGCAGATAGGTATTAGTGCATAAGCCTTTCCCGAAACGGATGAGGCCACCTTGAGGTAGGTGGGACTAAGTAGGGAAGGAAGCACATACTACTTCTGCCGTTCTTCAAATAAATCCAATGCAACGCCTATCTTGTGTTCAATCAGGTTATAGTGGGTCCAGTCACTGGTCCTATACCCTGCATGAACCGTGCCAGCAACAAAATCGGCTGCCTGTATGCAGCAGTACTGCTGGGAATTCACATGATGTATCGTGAGTTCCGGGGGATCCAGATTGAAGCTCTGATTCCTGTCGATAGTTGAATAAACAAGGTATCGATCGAACCCATCTCGTTGAAGCCCATAGAGGGACTTATCGACAATGATTTCTATCTCCTCATCGAGGCGGTATCGGGTGATAATGCGGGATACGAGGGATCCGGCGATATGGTTGTAGAGAATCTGGGGTTTGGCCCCGAGTTGATCACGTACCTGTTCTTTTCAAGGACCGCATACCCTATCCCAATCTCGCACGACGCGAGGCGCTCCAGAATCCGGCGCCGGATCGCGGGATTCGTATTATTGTATTTCAGCTCGAGTAGCTCGCGATAGCTCTTCTTGAGTCCCTGGCTTCGCACTTTCTTGAAGCAACGTTGTACTTCGATAGAATCCGGCTGAATCAGGGCAGCTAAAACAAAGTATTGAGACGCCCCCCGGAGAAAATCCTAAATCGCCCGATTCGTCGAGATAAATCATTTAATAAAAGTCAGGGAGATTCTGCATAAATCCCAGCTATTTGATCCAGGGTCTCAAGGGGCAGAGTGCTTTCTCCAAGGGCCTTAAGCCGGCCAGGTCCGAGAATGTCTCCTCTACCCTACACTTTACGTGCGACAGGAAGGATAGCTGCCCTTTCTATGCGATATATACCTATGCCCGGGGTGCTGGAGGCCTCGCTATCAGTAGATGGGTGCTCAAAGAAAATTGGTGCGCGGATGGGAGGCGCGATCGCCGGGACCGCTGCAGCCCTGGCGCCAGAGAGCCAGAATTACGATAAAGGGTATTGGGAGAATCGAAGCCTTCGCCGGGAATCGAACCCGGGACCTTGTCCTCTTTGGTCTGCTTTCGCACGATTACCAAGGACACGCTCTACCGACTGAGCCACGAAGGCGCGGTCATGCATTGTTAGGACAGGCTCTACCGGCCGAGTCACTGCAGCAATGCATCAATTACGTTGGAGCCCGAAGGTATAAAATGTTTGGAGTCCGGGTCCCTGGCAGGTAGGGAAGGCGGGGAGAAGTATCGAGCCCGCGCGCTCACATCAGGCCTTTCAAGGCCCGGAGGCTCGCGAGCGTCCCCTCGAGCGTCGACACCTCGACGATCGGCACCGCGCTGTTCCGCCGTACAGCATCCATCACAGTACGGAAGTCGATACTGCCTGCCCCCACGGGCAGGTGCTGGTCTTCGCGGCCGTTATTGTCGTGAAGGTGGAAATGCTGGATCGGGAAGGCCAGAAATGCCGGCAGGCATCCGTTCAGATGGGCATGCCCGACGTCCAGGGCAAATCCGGCACCGCCGAGCAGCTCCAGTTCCTCGGGAGTCCGCAGGAAGAAGTAATCCCAGTTGCCCATGTTCTCGACGAAGTACCGGATCGAGAGATCCCCGGCCGCCGCATCCAGCTCGGCAAGCGATCGCTTCAGCTGGACCGCCGCCCGATCCCGCTCCTCCCTCCAGGCAAAGTAGCCGGGGTGCACCACAACGGAGGCACTCACATCGGCGGCAATCCGGAAGCACTGGACGATCACCTCCAGGCTCGCCTTTCGGATCGGTTCCAGCAGGCTAGCGATATTCACACCCCGCGAGGGGGCGTGAATGGCGTAGTGCAGACTGTACTTCTCCAGCAGTTCGGAAGAGTCCAGGAAGTGGTAGCCTTCGTCCATGATCTCCACGTACTCCGTGATCCCTGCCAGCGTATCGAGTGCCAGGGGGAGGGGGCTCTCGTGCAGGCAGTATGTGGAGATGCCAAACATTACAAGAAGTTCCGCTTCTTCCTACAAAAACATACCCCGTTCCTCGCCCCTTGATGAACCCTCCCAGTCCGCTCACCTTCCGCGGGAACCCGTGAGGTCGATCCACTCCCCATAACCGAACCTTAAATTCGTTCGTAAATCGTATAGATAGAAAATATCCGTTCATTAATAATAATATGAAAAAAATGAAAAATTACAAAATGAATAAATATAAATACTATATTGTCTAAAAAGGAAATGGGGATACAGAAAGGCACTCGCCCCTCCCCCTCGAACCCACCTCCGGGCGGGTGCGGTCACCCCCCTGACATTGGTATTCAAAGCATCCCCTGAATCCGCAGCCCATTCCGTTCGGTTCCCTCTGTCCACCCCGCAGGGGGACCACCATTTCCAGCCCCTCCAGGGCACGGTCGATGAGATCACCGCCTCCCACGGCGACTGACCGCCGGCATCCGACTACCGCATATGGACGTCGATCTGCCTGAAGGGAATCTCGATGCCCTCCTCTTTGAAGACCTCGTTTATCCGGGTGTTGATATAGTCCTGAGTCTCCCACGAGTACGAGAACGCCCGTTCCCAGACCACCAGGATGAAGTTCAGGCTGGACTCGCCGAACTCCAGGAAGTACACCTGCGGTGCCGGATCGTCGAGGACGTACTCTGAACGGGCAGCAGCCTCCTTTCCGATCCGGACAAGGATCTCCTTCACCCGATTCACATCGGTGCCGTACGCGACCGATACCGGGATCTTGACCTTCATCTTGGCATCCGGTGCGGCGTAGTTGATCACCTTGCTGTTCGTCAGCATGGAGTTCGGGATGGTCACGAGCTGGTAGTCGAGGGTACGGATCCGGGTGCTCCTCGGACCGATCTGGACCACATCCCCCAGGATGTCGTCTATCTTGATTCGGTCGTTCACCTTGAAGGGTTTGTCGACCATGATGATTGCGCCGCCGAAGAAGTTGGAGAGGATATCCTGGGCGGCGAGCGCCACGGCGAGGCCCAGCACCCCGGCTCCGGCGAGCAGGGGGGTGATCTCGATGCCCAAGTACGCAAGCACGATAAGGATGCCGATGAACCAGATGACGTACTTGGCTGCAACCTCCAGGACATCGATGATCCGGTCGTCCAGATCGCTGTCCGTCTGCCGGGAGATCCACCTCCCGTATGTGCGGATGAAGTTGTGCATGAAGGAGGAGAAGATCCAGGTCGCCAGGAGGATGTAGAATGCATTTATATACCGGCTGTCTAGGATCCATCGGTACTGGGGAGGGAGTTCGTAGAAGTATCGAAGCGCGACATATACCGAACCTACCAGAACCAGGATGACCAGAGGCCTCCCGATCGCGATGAGAAGGATATCGTCGATCTTGGACTCGGTGCGGTCTGCCCTCTTCTGGAGCACACGGTATACCGCATTGACAACGATCGCAGCGGCTATTCCTCCGAGAATTATCGCAACTGCAGCAATCTCTCCCGCCATAGAGGTATAATTATTGCATCTTGGCGCATATGAATACTGGAGATTTATGGCGGTCAGTCAGGATATCGCGAGGGCGCTCCGGGAGCATGTGACCGACGATCTCACTTTCATGCACATATGCGGGACCCACGAGGCATCCATCTCGCGGGCAGGCATACGGAGCATCCTCCCCCCGCAGCTGAAGATCGTGATGGGGCCGGGCTGCCCGGTCTGCATCACGCCGCAGGGGGAGATCGATGCCGCCCTGGAACTGGTCGAGAAGGGCGCCATCGTGGCGACGTACGGGGATCTCCTCCGCGTTCCGGGTTCGAAAGGATCTCTGGAGTCGTGCGGGGGCGATGTGCGGGTGGTGCAGGGCATCCACAGGGCCGTGGATATCGCCCTCCGCGAAGAGAGGGAGGTTGCGTTTATATCGGTCGGTTTCGAGACAACGGCCCCGACTGTGGCGGCAGCGCTTCTTGCCCGCCCCCCGCGTAACTTCAGCATCCTGAGCTGCCACCGCCTCGTCCCGCCGGCGATGCAGTGGCTGCTGGAGCAAGGGGAGGCGAAGCTCGACGGGTTCCTCCTGCCCGGCCATGTCTGCACGGTCATGGGCTACCAGGAGTACGAGAAGTTCCCCGTCCCGCAGGTGGTGGCAGGATTCGAGCCGGAGGACATCCTTCTCGGACTCCTGATGCTCGCACGGCAGGTCGGGAGCGGAGAGCACCGGGTGGAGAACGCCTATCCGCGCGCGGTCACGAGGGAGGGGAACCGGAAGGCAAAGGAGATGATGTACCGTGTCTTCGAACCCTTTGATGTGGAGTGGCGGGGATTTCCGGTGATACCCCGATCCGGACTGCGGCTCAGGGACGAGTTCTCGGAATACGACGCATTGAAGAGGTTCGAGCTGGAGATCAGAAACGTGGAGAAGCACTCGGCATGCCTCTGCGATCGTGTGCTGCGGGGCGTCAATCAGCCCACGGACTGCAGGCTCTTCTCGAAGGTCTGCACACCGCATACGCCCGTCGGGCCCTGCATGGTGAGCCACGAAGGCGCCTGCCGGATCTGGCATACGTATCGAGTCAAGCATGGGTGAATGCCCGAGATCCGGGCATCGGTAGTATTTTTATCCCCCCCGTCAAATTATTAGGAGTCCCGGTAGGGTAGTGGATATCCTGGAAGCCTCCGGAGCTTTCGACCCGGGTTCAAGTCCCGGCCGGGGCGCTGAGAGATCCTGACCATCTATCTTTCCATTCGTGGTTTCTTGCAGGCTTGTCCGGGGTCCGTGCGGAGTTCTGCAGGCAAAAACCGTTTTACAGCCGACAGCGAAAGGGGTCCATCGCTCCTGCCGCCGTGCTGGTAGCGGCTCGCTCGAACCCCAGGAGGTGTCAATCCCCTTGCCTCGCCATCCTGTCGCATTCCATTACTGGAAAAATCGAGGGGAATGGATGTCCCCGGATCGGACGGCGATCATCCCCGTCTCCTCTGTCTGCTCGATACGCTCTTAACGCTCCCGGGAGGAGCTGATCCGGGCTCAGCCAGGGCATTCGTCGAACTTCTGCTCCGCAGTGCCGAGCCCGATCGCACCGGGGGAAGGCATCGATTGGGGGAGCACGCCTCCTCCCCCCGTGGCACGCCAGGCCCTTGCCCGGATTCGAATCCCCCGGCATCGTGATGCCGCAAGAGGATGGGCTATCCCGGGGCCCGATCGCAGGGGGCAACCCCCCGCGTCAACCTTTCTGCCGCTGCTGATCCGCTCTCACCGCACCGGCGTCCATCCCTGCAAGACCACGGGGCATCCACGCCCGAAATGACAGCGAAAGACCATGGTTCCCGGGTTCCGAAGAACAACCATGACCTGTCCCGGGATATCGTGCCAATCCGTTCGCCAGCCCACAATGAGACTGCGCTCTGCGACCTGGACGCAGAAACGCCTCCCCATCGCTCTTGAAAATCCGTACGGACGAAGAGGCACACCCCACTCTCGCAGAAGAACCGGGAGTATCTCGAGCAGCTGCAGGACAATCTCACCGGGCGTGATGTCCGCTCAAAAAGAGTGAAAGGGCAGCAACCCGCACCGGCCCCTGCCGATCACCAGAGGCGCCCGGCTGCTCCCCCCGGCACGCATCCGGTTAACAGCGCACCTCCTCAGGGGCTCATCGGGCAGATGCACCCTCCGGGACCTTCAACTGGAGCATCCGGTAGATCTTGGCCCGTTCGCCGTCAGTGAGACTCTCGTGCTTCTCTGCCGCCTGATAGAGTTCCTGCGCCCTGCGGATGTTCTCGGCAGGATCCAGGCACAGATCGGCCATCCGTACGAGCGTATCCGCCTCGGCAATCAGGCTCCGCGGATACTCCGGTGCATCCGGCTGCAGCCCCTCCTCCCGCGCCCGCCTGTAGAGCTCCACTGCACGATTGAAGTTCGCCTCCTCGTCGAATCCGAGGCCCGCGATCATCTGGCGGGCATTCGCCTCGTTCATCAGCGCCCTGGCATAGTGAGCCGAATTCTGGATTAGCCCCTCGTTCCGTGCCCGCTCGGAGAGTTCGGCGGCGCACCTGAAGTTCTCCAGGCTGTTCACATCCATGTCCGCGAGTATGTTGCGCACGATCGCCTCGTTCAGCAGCGCCAGCGCGTACTCCTCCGTCTTCTCAGGGAATCCCTCCTTTCTCGCCCTTTCGTTCAGGGATGCAGCGCTCAGCAGGTTCCTTCGCGGATCCACCCCGAGCTCAGCGAGGGTGACGCGCCCGCTCCCCTCCGCCGCCAGCGAACGTGCGTACTCGAGACCGGGCTCCAGATGCTCCCGGCTCCTCGCCAGGAGATCGGTGCCGAGTTCGAGGAAAGGCCTGTTCCTGCGCTCGATCCCGTAGTTCAGGATGGCAGCCCCGACGGTGAACAGAAAGGTCCCGTCATCTGCCACCCGCTCGAAGTCTCCGGCGGTAAGATCCTCTGCGTTCCCGCTCGAGAGGGCCTCGGCGATACCCTTCGTCTCCGGATACGCTTTCAGGGCATCCAGATCCTTCTGCTGCACGTCGGGATAACCGCCGAGCACACGCAGGAGGAGTGCGATGGCGTCTTTCGCAGTCATGCCTGCCTTTCAGGCGCCGTTCTTATTTAGGGCTTTCGATGATTCCGGAGAGCGATCGCCCTTTTTACCGGACCGGGGCGGAGAACTGCGGGGATCGGTCCGCCACCGAAGGTCCCGCAGCAGCGATCGCTGCCCGTTCAGGCAGCGGCGCCCCCTCCGCTCCCGTCCAGCCGTGCGGCAGGGGCTGGCTCTCCCTCCACTTTCGCACCGCCCGTGCCTCCCACTTTATACGGGCTTGCAGCGGATCCGCCCCTGTATTGTATTGGTCAAGGCCGTTCTGCAGTCCGGAGGGGGTGGAAGCACTGGGCAGGAGTTTTCTCTCGGTACGGGTGGGGGCGAAGGACACCGCCGCGCGCTGGGCGAAGGCGGCCCGAAGGATGCGGGCCGCGGACCGCCCGTATGCCGGGAGGCTCGCCGACCTCGCCCGGCGGCATACAGCCGGGGCGTTCTGCGGTTTCGACGAGCCCCTGGAGGCGGCGCTCTTCTCCGTGCTCATCGAGCTCCTGAAGGCGGTGGAGGAGCAGGATGTGGATCCTTGACTCCTGCTACCGCGGCGCCGTCGAGCTCTGGGTCAAGGAGGGTGGCAGCGTGCGGAGGGTGCAGGCGGACTATACCCCCTTCTTCTACCTCCACCTTGCGGACGCCGCACCCCACCGCGAGCTGATCGACGCGCTGGACAGCCTCTACCCTGTGGAGGAATGCACGTTCCGAACGGTGTGCGGGTGCCGGCAGGGGTACCGGATCGGCGCCGGGCGATCCGTTGCCCTCGCCATCGAGTCGCAGACACGGTTTGCCGCCGATCTCTACAACGTTGACGTTCGCCCCGACCAGCGGTTTCTTGCCGAGCGGGGGATCTTCCCCTGCAGCTACCCGGAGGAGTCCCGCTTCTCTTTGGATTTTCCCGTGCCCCTCACCGAGCTCGCGATTCGCGTGCACGGCGACCCGCACCGCGACAGGGAGATCGCCGCCGTCAGCATCGGAGGGAAGCGCATCGAAGGAGACGAACGGCGGATTCTCTCCGATCTCTCCTCGATCCTGGCGTCCGTGGACCCGGACGTAATCCTCTTTCCCGACGCCGCCGCCTGGCTCCGCCACATCCGCCGCAGGGCGGAGGAGTACGACCTGGAGGTGGCATTCAGCCGGAGCGGGGAGTACCGGGAGATCGCCGACCGCTCCTACTGGAGTTACGGGAGGAGGGAGTACAAGAGCGGCATCGGTCTGCCGGATGGGCGAATCCTGGTGGACACCGCACGGAGTTTCACCTACCGCGAAGGGGGGCTTGCCGGCATCCTGCTCGCCTCCCGCCTTACCGCGCTGCCCCCCAGCCTTGCCGCCCACGTCACCCCCGGCACCCTGATATCCGCCTACGAGATCTATGAGGCGGTGCGTAGGGGGATTGCGGTCCCCTTCCGTAAGGGCGATGCCGAGCATGCGAGGCGGTTGCAGGATCTCAGGGCGGAGGATCGCGGCGGCATGATCCTCCAGCCTCGGGCCGGGCTGTACGAAGGCGTCGGCGAGCTGGACTTCACCTCGCTCTACCCCTCTCTGATCGTGAAGCACAACCTCTCCCCCGAGACGCTCCGATCGCCGGCCCGGGATGGCTTCCTCCCCGAGGTGCTCCGCCCCCTTCTTGCGCTCCGGCGTTCGGCCAAACGGCAGAAGCGGCAGCATCCGGGGTATGCCTCCATGGACGCCATCCTCAAGTGGATGCTCGTCACCTGCTTCGGCTATACCGGCTACAGGAACGCCAAGTTCGGGCGGATCGAGGTGCACGAGAGCGTCACCCACCATGCCCGCGATGTGCTGCTCCGCACGAAGCGGATCGCGGAGGCTATGGGATTTGCCGTGGTGCACGGCATCGTGGACTGCCTCTGGGTGCAGGGGGGGGACATGGGAGTGCTGAAGGCAGCGGTCGAGGAGGAGACCGAACTTCCGGCCGAGACGGAGACGTACGACTGGATCGTCTTCCTCCCCATGCCGGACGGCTACGGCGCCTACAACCGCTACTTCGGGCGGCTCGCCGACGGTTCCATGAAAATGCGGGGGGTCATGGCCCGGCGGAGAGATACGCCCGAGTACGTGCGGAGGATGCAGCAGGAGATGCTGCAGGTTCTGGGGAGTGCGGCAGACCGGGCGGGACTCGCTGCCCTCCGCGGACGGGCGGAGGAGATCTACTTCCGCCATGCCCGGGGGCTTGCCTGCGCGGCTCCCGAAGATCTGGTCATACGCCGCCGCATCAACAGGCCGGATCATGCCAGGAACAGCCTGGAATCCGCCGCTGTCCGGGCCTACGGACATTGCGGCATCGAGATCGCAGCGGGCATGGAGATGGGCTATGTCGTGCGCGATGCCGGGCGGTGGCTGGTGGACACACCCTGGGATGCCGATTCCATCGATCTCCGCTACTACTGCGGCCTCCTGGAGAAGGCATGGAGCGAGGTGGCATTCTGCCTGAACTGCGCTGCCGCCGGTGAAGACGACGTTTGGCCTGCCCAACCGCATTCGGGCTGACTGCGGGCGATACGGCCGTAGAACCGCATGTGCCCGTCCACGATGGCATCCCCGCGCGGGACGCATCGCCGCAGTTCCCCCGTCGGGCAAGGTTCATATAGTCGCGATCCAAGGTATCTCTATGCCCCCGACCCGGAACGGGTACATCCTTGCGGCGGCGATCCTTCTCCTCTTCGCCACCGTCACCCTGCTGGCCCTTCTCCCCGGGATACCTGCCGATCCGCTCCGACTGCTCGTGCGTCTATTCGCGCTCTACGCTTTCCTGGCCTTATCGATTGCCGCTATCATGACGCCTTTCCTCCGCGAGATCTACCGGATCTTCGGGCGTCCGTTCCTCTTCGTGCACCATCGCTTTGCCGCCTTCGGGCTTGCCGCGGTGACGGTGCACCCGATCGCATTCGCCGTCCTCACCGAGAATCCCCGGGTCTTTCTCCCCACGCTTACCTCCTGGACGGGGTTCTGGACGAACGCGGGAAGGCCCGCCCTCATCATCATCTACGTCGCCGTGGCGGCGGTGCTTCTGCGGGGGCAGGTCCCGAGATACTGGCGGCCCGTCCATGCCCTGATGGTCGCCGCTCTCTTCCTGGCAATCGTCCATGCAAACCTCATCGGCACGGACTTCGATGGCACCTGGATCCCGCTCATCTTCAACGGTCTCTTCATTGCAGTCCTGGCTGCATTCGCCCTCAAACGGTGGCAGGGCCTGCAGATGCGCAGGAAGCAGCAGGAAAAGGGGCAAAGATCCCGATAGCCTCCCCCTGCCGAGAGTTCCGAACGGGCGACCTTCGGGCCGCATGCCGTGGAAGGCAGCGTATACGCCCCCGTTCGCACCGCATCCACCGCTTCACGCCACCCGGCCGGGAGCGGACTGCTCACGGCCGGGAGACCTCCCCGCTTCCGCCGAATGGGGACTACACGAAGATCGCCAGAGCGATGATGATGATCATCAGGATAACCAGCACCGCCGACACCCGGAGCAGAGCACGCCTGGCGATCCCTTTCTGATCCTGCGTCCTCGGTGCGATTCTCAGGAACGCGGTGGCCGCCAGCGTTCCGGTCAACAGTCCCACGAGATTCTCCAGGACGAGCAGGAGAGAGCGAAGCGCGAGGAAGGGGTCGACGAAGAGGTAGATCCCGGTCACCACGGTCGGAGGGATCAGCGCCACCGCCACCGAAACCCCGGCGATCACCTCCAGCAGACCCCTCTGGATCGCGAGAATGGTGGCGAAACCCAGGAACACGGCCATCAGGATGTAGATCGGGTTGGTCACGGTCCGCAGGGTGATCTCGGGCGTGATCGGCGGGGCGAGCATGGGGTAGACGACCAGGGTGGTCAGGAAAGAGACGGCAATGACGGAGCCGAGAAGGACAAGCAGGAGTCCGATGCTCCGCAGCGCGTCCCGCATGTCACCGTGAGCGACAAAGATGGCAAAGGCGGAGATGGGGGCCAGTATGGGAGAGAGAAGCATCGCACCGATGATGAGCGTGGCGTTGTTCAGGAAGAGCCCCGAGAGTGCGATGATACCGGCGATGCAGGTGATCACCACCCGGCTCGGTTCGAGCCTCGTATTCGGCTCTGCGGCCTGGAGCAACTGCTCGACCGGACTTTTTTCAGCCTTTTCGCCCTCGGCTCTCCTCTCCACGCGTGCCAGAAATGGCGACACCACGAAATCGGGCGTGACCACCTCTATCGTGTTGGCTTTGTACCGGAGATCCAGGGTGTCCTTGACGGCGGTGATGAAATCGTCCAGCTCGGCATTCGGCAGGTAGAGCCGGATCTCGTGAACGCTCTCCCCTCTGCTCTCCAAATAGTGGTAGGGCTCCAGGAGCCGTTTCAAGGCCTCGTATTCTTCGTCCCGGACCGTAATTGAGACCTTTTTCATCCAGCGACGCTGATTATCCTGAAGGTAATAATGATTTCCCCGAATATCCGACCGGAGGACAGAAGGGGGATCCGTTCAGTTCCTGCGAGAAGGGCGGGATTTCAAAGACGCGCCAGAACAACCTGGCGGCAGGAGGACGAATTTTTCAGCCCGACAGGGCTGTGCCGTGGGAACCGAAGGTCCGCTTCAGCCCTCCCAACGGGGATGCCTCGGATCGTTCATCGCCGCCGCCGATCGGTGCATTGCAGGTTCTCGATCTCATTCCGTCGAGGATACGGCAGGAACACCTCTGCAGGAAGGTGCGATACGCGGATCTCTCTCTCACATTCGTTGTCGCCCTGCACGATTCTGCCGGGGCACCGCTCTGCCCCGACACAGGCTCCTGCATCAGGATGCCAACTCCTCCATCCGATCTTCGGCCTCACCAGTGTGGTCCGCGATAGAGCATCGTAAACGTCGAGCGCGCATGGATCCCTTGCACGTCCGGTTCAGGGCGTTCGAACCGCTATTGCCGATATCCCGGCAGATGGGAGAACTGTCGATCGGCAGATAGGGGACGACGCTGTCTGCGCAACTCAACGCCGGTAAAGCATTCCAGCCGCTCTCGACGCAATCGAGGCCTGCTGGCAGGAGGGGGGATGGATGAGAGCCAGATTCCTGCTCCAGGATCGCCACTTCCTGATGATAGGCTAACGGGATGAAAACAACAGGTATATCTGATCCACAGGCACAGCTGAATAGAGAAGCGGCATCGAGACGAAACGATGGCTGTATTACGTAGTTCGACCGGCTGTACCGGAGTATTCTATCGCATTGACTCGGTGATGCCCGACGGACGGTCGTTTTTCAGCAGTGAGTTTCCATGACCGATCAATTGAGCAAGCTCCTTCGCACCGCTCCCTTTCACCTGAAGATCGGGAATTCGGCCAACTTCGTGGTGAGCGAGAACTACTTCTACAAGACGCGCACCTACTACAGCATCGTGCGGAGCGAGGTGGCGGGAACGCCCCTCTCGCCCTCCAGCAGCGAGGTGGTGGAGGCGTACGTGGTTCCCGTCTGCCTGATGAAGGCCCGGCGTGCCGGTATCCCGGTCTGCGAGTGGGACATATCCTACTCGTACGTGCCGATCCCGTCCATCGTATACGGACTCCACTACTACTCCGACCCCTCGGAGTATGTCGTCCTGAACAGCCAGGAGACCTCGAGCGAGGTGATCAAGTACATCACGCACAACTTCAAGTTCCCGTTCTGTTACCAGAAACTGTCCGATCCCTCATCCATCGCGAGTGCGGTCTCGATCTTCGGGAAGACGGCGTATCCCGACGACGCTATGGCAGAACTTGCGGAGAAAGTATTCTCCGCATTCCGCATTCCCCTGGTCAATATCGTGGCCGTCTCCACGGATGGCGGCTACCTCCTCTCCAGTCTCGCTCCCATCCGCTTCTCGAAACTCTCCCGGGACGAGATGCGGCTTCTCGAGGCAGCCGTTCGGGAGGGCGGGCATGGCTAAACTGGGTGTGTTCGTGGATCGGCAGACCCTCTCCAGCTCCCTGCAGCTCTCCACCCTCATCCGATGCCGGGATGACGCCGAAGCCCTGGGGCATACGGTGTACTTCATCTTTCCCGTGGAGATCAAGAAGATCGCCGGCGTGGACGCCCTCTTCATCCGCAGCAGGACGGATCCGATGAACATCAGCTTCGTTGCGGCCAAGATGGCGGAGTACAACGGCATACCGGTGATCGACGATCCCCGCTCCATCCAGATCTGCGCGGACAAGATCAACATGTATCTTCACCTGATGGATCGCGGCGTGGCGATGCCGCGGACGGTATTCCTGGACAGGGATGACATCCGTCCGGCACGGATCCGGAGCCTTTTCGAGGACTATGGGACCCCCCTCGTCCTGAAAGAGCCGTCCACGTCGTTCTCCGTGCGGGTGGAGAAGGTCGATACGGTGGACGCGTTCACGCGTGTGGCGAAGCGGTTCATCAAGCTCTCAGACTGCATCGTGATGCAGGAGTATGTCAGGAGCACATACGACTGGCGCATCGGAGTTCTGGACGGCAAGTTCCTCTACGCCGCCAAGTACATCATTCCCACAGAGACTTTCAAGATCCAGGCGACCGTCAACGGCCATATCGTCTACTGCGCCGTGCAGAGCGTGCCGAGGGAGGCGGTCCCGCAGGCGGTCGTCGATCTGGCATTGCAGGCAGCGGATGCCATTGGCAGCGGTCTCTACGGCGTGGATATCAAGGAGGTCGGGGACCGGGTCTGCGTCATCGAGGTGAACGACAATCCGTCTCTGGAAGGCGGAGAAGATCGGTATTACCCGGATTTATACCGCCGGATCGTCTCCCACCTCATGGATCTGCGGGAACGCTCTCCTGAATGATCCAGAGGCTTGATTTCGTTCTTCATTCATTTCGCCGCGATGTTATCAGATTTTTCACTATCGCCGCCCTCCGGAGCGGTTCGCATGCTTTATCCTCTCCAGCATCCCACGGGTAGGATACACTTCAGACAGAGAACTGCGCTGATGCATGAAGTTTTCTCTGTAACGCCACAGGGAGAAGGTATCCATGGACAGCCCGGACGAGGGACTCCCAAGCAGGATCTGCGAAGCATGCGGAGGGCGGTGTTGCCATGGCGCGCACCCTCCGCTGACCCCGGAGAGGATCGGGATCCTCGAAGATCTGATGCGATCGGCCGATGGGATCGAATCCGGGAGCTATGCAAGGCTTCGCGTGCGGGAAGACGGCTTCTGCATCCTCATGGAGGGGAACCGCTGCATAGTGCATGCGGTGAAGCCGGAGACCTGCGCTGCCGGCCCCTTCACGTTCGACATACGCGACGGGGTGCTCGAGATCTATCTGAAAAAGGAGACCATCTGCCCCCTGGTCCGCCATCTCAAGCAGGATTCGGGTGCCTACCGGCGGCAGATCCTCCTGGCGGTGGAGAATATTACGCGACTGATCCGCCTGCTCCCCCCGGATCAGCTGGCGGCGGTCCTCCGCATCGATGAACCGGAGACCGATAAGGTGGCCTGTCTGCCCCTGTACAGCGGAGGATGCGCATGACGGTGGGCACCGAGCACGAGTACTCCATCAACGACGCCGCGTTCCACCCCCTCCCCATCTCGGATCGTCTCATGGAGATCCTCTCGGGTTCGGTGCGGAGCGAGCTGCCCTTCGGCGAGATCGAGCTCTCGAAGGAACTCCAGAAGCACGTCCTGGAGATCGTTCCCCGGCGCCCGGCGGCGAGTATCGCCGCCCTCGAGAGCACCCTCTATGGAGGGCTGAAGCATCTCCATGCCGCCCTCGACGGACGGTGCCGCTTCCTGGGGCTGGGCATGCATCCCCTGCTCCGCCTGACCGAGACCGCCGTCTGGGATCACGAAGAGAAGGAGATCTACGAGGCCTATCACCGTCTCTTCGACCTCCGCCAGCACGGCTGGCTGAACATCCAGGCATTGCAGATCAACATCCCCTACGCCGATCCCGTCAGGATGACGGGCATGTTCAACCGCATCCGCGCCCTCATACCCTATCTGGTCGCCGTCACGGCAGCATCCCCCTGCGTGGAGGGGAGGTTGACAGGGTGCGTGGACAACCGGATCCACTATTACCGCATCAACCAGGCGAAGATCCCTGACATCTGCCGTGACCTGATCCCGGAGCGGATCCGCAGCCTGGAGGACTACCAGGAGATCCAGCAGGCGATCTACCGGCAGCTCAAGGAGAAGGGCGCGGAGATCCTCTGTCGGGAGTGGGTGAACTCCCGCGGGGTGATCGTGCGGTTCTCGCGCCAGTGCCTGGAGATCAAGGCCATGGATGAGCAGGAGTGCATCCGTTCTGATATGGCCATCACCGCCTTTGTCCTGGCGCTCCTGCGGAACCGGGATCTGGACCTCGATGACGAAGAGTCGGCTCTCCGTGCGCTGATCGACAGTGCCATGCGGCGCGGCACAGAACCGCTCCGCCCGGAGCTCCGCCGGCTCTATGCGGCAGCGGTTGAAAGCGCCACCGACGATGAGCGGGCCTATCTCCCCCTCGTTGCGGAGCGGATCGAGAGGGGGAGCGTCGGGGAGATCATGGCGCGAGAGGTGCGGAAGAGCGGCGACCTGCATGGATTCCTGGAGAGGGCGGAGCAGTGCCTGTGGCTGAATACGCCCCTCCGCGAACGGACATGAGACTCGATGGATCGCGATTCCCCTCGCGCGGCCTGTGAGGGGATGGGATGTCTCGCTGCACGCAAGCAGGAAGATGATTATGCCGGATCGCCTTGCTGTCGTCATCCTGTTCGCCATCACGTCCGCTCTCACGATCTTCTTCATTCTCCGCAGGCCGTACCTGAAGATACGGCTATTCTCTCGTGACATCGTTCTGGAGAGCTACATCGTCGGCAGCCTGCTCGGCCCCACCCTGATCGTTGCCTTCGGTATCCTCACCTACGATCAGATTCTGCTGGGCGTAACGGGGGATTCAACACTCAATCCTCTGGGGATCCTGCTGCTCTTCCTCTCCCTGGTCTTCCTCTCCATATTCCTGGACATAACGGGGTTCTTCGAGTTCTGTGCGCGGATGGCGCTGAAATTTGCGGGATGCAGCGGCGTGCGCCTCTTCTTCGCCCTTTACGCGACTGTCTCCCTGCTGACCATCGTCACATCGAACGACATCATCGTGCTCACTTTCACGCCCTTCATCTACTATTTCGCGCGGGAAGCCGGGATTAATCCCAGACCCTACCTCTTCGCGGAGTTTTTCGCCGCCAATACCTGGAGCATGATGCTTTATCTCGGCAACCCGACAAACATCCTCGTCGCCACCGCATTTCGCATCCGCTTCGACGCCTACACGGGCCGGATGATCCTCCCTACCCTGGCCGCCGGTACCGCGTCTGCCGCGCTCCTCTATCTCGTCTTCCGCAAAGAGATCGCAGAGCCTCTGCAGCACCGCTACGCCGCAGACCCCCGATCCGCGATCACCGACGGACCCGGAGCCGCGCTCGGCATCTCGCTCCTCTTCGGGTGCATCATCGCCCTTGCCGTCGCACCCTATGCCGGTATCGAGCTTCACTGGATAACGCTCGCCTTTGCCCTCACCCTCCTCTGCATTCTCGCCCTCCGCGATTCGTACGCGGCTTGCCTGAGAAGAGAGACTGCAACCAGGCAGATCTTCGCCGTTCCGGCCACCCTCCGGCGAATGCCCTGGGCCGTCGTGCCCTTTCTTCTCTCCCTCTTCATCACCGTCGAAGCCCTCTCAGTCTACGGCATATCCGGGGAGGTCGCGCAGGCGTTCGCATCGATCTGCGGCGGCTCCGATATGGCATACGTGTTTCTCTTCGGAACGGCATCCGCTCTCTCCGCGAACGTCCTGAACAACATCCCCATGACGGTCGCCTTCATTCCCGTCGTTGGCATGCTCCCGGGAGAGGGACTTACCGCCGCTGCCCTCGCCACCGTCGTCGGTTCGAACCTGGGCGCGAACCTCACGCCTCTCGGCTCTCTTGCGGGCATCATGTGGATCGGTCTCCTGCAAAGACGCGAAATTTCGATCACCTACCGTGAGTTCGTCAGGGTCGGACTCCTTGTCACCCCCGTCACGCTCGCTGCCTGCCTCGCCGTGCTCGCGCTGGAGACGATCATCTTCTAGGGCGCGAGCGCACAGGCGAACCGGGCTGCAGAGGGAGGCGGAAGAAGGAGACGACGAAAATGAGGGATTGATCGCCAGTGCAGCGTCCTGCAGACTGGGCCGGATCGGTGCGGAGGATGGCTAGAGATTCTTCAGGGCGACGATGTCCGTAACCCCCGTGAGCTTCCAGATGCAGGAGCGTTCCTCGGTCGCGATCGACTCGATGTTATCCAGAGGGGAGTGCCCGAGGGCAGCGAGGATGTTCTTCGAGAGGTTTCTGTCACGGATCATGGCGATGAACTTCTGGCGAATCACCTTCTTCTCGATGGAATCCTCCACTTCGACGAGGCGTCCCTGGAGGGTGACGAAGTTGTACCAGGAGAGATCGCTGCTGTACTTCTCCACACCCACGGAGACATAGGGATGCTGGCGGAAGAACTTGATCTTCTTGCCGTAGCGCGTGGAGAGGAAGTACATGAAATTGCCGTCGAAGACGTAGAGAAATGGAGCGATATAGGGATATTTGTCGCCGATGAAGGCGATGCGGCAGATATACCCTTCGTAGATCAGCTCGTCGTACTCCTTCTTCTCCATATGGGGGATTTTTACGACCTCCATACCGATCACACTTGCATACACTCATCACCTCAGGAATACATATCCCTTCTCTTTTCTCGAAGAAATCAGAATCAAGCCCGTTGAACCCACCTGCGGCGAGATAATCGCGGCGAGGGGGATTCTACCGGCACAGTAATCGTGGATCGTGCGCTAGGCGTAGCTGCTCTTTAAAGAGAGATCTGGCTGCAGGTCGAGCATGGCGATTGGGCTCGATATGAATGACGGCACCCTCCTGTCGGGATCATTCTCCAGCGGGATCGGTCGCTCACGATGCTGCCCGCGATTGCGGCATCCCCGCTGACTTGCCCGAGAAGCTCTGAGGGGACGAATGAACGGGATCGTATTATCCTCCCCTGGACGGAAACGCCGCAATCCTGTTAGAATTCTCGAACAGCGCATCCTGCTGCCGCATGATCGCCACGAGAGCGGAGAAGGGGAGACGGACGAAGACATCGCTCTCCATCGCGGTCTCCGACGCCCTGCCGGCGGATCGCCTCCCGGTGCCGGAGCTCCGCCGTACACATCACCGGGAGATCCCGGGCGACATCGACTCGCAGGATCGAGAGCGACTTCAGCCCGCGCTCCAGAAACACCTGCGGGAGGCCCGGTGCACGGCTCAGGGCCGGGAGGTCGATCGCGGATACGCCGGAGATGCGGAGCCGGGTTTGGAGGAGGAGAGGATGTGCATGTTCGGATCCGCTGAAAGGAGTCCCGGACGGTGTCGAGATCGATCGCGGCGCCCGTATCCGCATCGGGAGATCGTGGCGGATCTTCAAGGTTCGATCGGATTCGCTATCCTCCTCTCGACGGTTCCCCCTTGACGTAGGCCCTGCGCGTGACCCGGAGGAGACGGAGTGCCGGAGAGGAGCGCATGGGGCGGAGAGCCGCTCAGAAGTTCGCGCCGGGAAGCGCGATGATCGGGAGACCCGGCATCTGCCGTAGGTCCAGGAAATGCGCATGGGGGTCCGGGGCAAGGATCAGCTCGAGGAAGTACTCCTGAACGGAGACCGGGATGATGGCAGTATCCGCAATGCCGAAAGGTCCGACCGGGTCACGGCCGGCCGGGGGCGACAGGCAGGAGCGCGATCGGGGACATGAGACTTCACCAGGATCAGGAACCCGTCCGATTGGGTCAGGTTCGCATACACCCGCAGCCCTTCTTCTCGACTTCGGGGTACGGTTCCACCCGATCCCCTCCCCTGGCACGTTCGCCCCCGGGGTCCCGCCGAATCCCGGTTCAGCCGGCACCGTCGTTCGGGAGACGGGGCTGGGTGCACCTCCCCCGATGAAGCATGCTGAGGGGCGCTGAACGGCATTATCGGGGACAGTCTCGTCGACCGCGTCATGATTATGCTGCTTCGGAGCTGAAGGGTACAGGAGGAGTTGATGGACACACACGTGCGGTTCCAGGATCCCGCCATCCTGGATCTCGAACGCCGCCTTCATGAGCGGATACGGGATGAAGGTACGGGCAGGGATTCGATCCATCTCTTCCAGGATCTCATCCTCGCCTACTACCGCCGTTACGGGAGAGACCTTCCCTGGAGGAGAACGCGGGATCCCTATGCCATCCTCGTCTCCGAGATCATGCTGCAGCAGACGCGGGTGGAGCATGTGGCGAACCGGTACGATCGGTTCCTGAAGCGGTTCCCGGATTTCCACCGCCTGGCGTCAGCACCCTTCAGGGATGTGCTTGCTGAGTGGCAGGGCCTGGGCTACAACCGCCGTGCGATCGCCCTGAAGAAGACTGCCGAGAGAGTGGCAGACGAGTTCGGCGGTATCCTCCCTTCCGATCGGGAGATTCTGACGACGTTCCCGGGGATCGGGAAGGCGACTGCCGCCGCCATCGCCGCGTACGCCTTCAACCTGCCGACCGTCTTCATCGAGACCAATATCCGCAGGGTATTCATTCACTTCTTCTTCCCCGGTCGGGAGGGCGTGAAAGATGCAGAGATCGAGCCCCTGGTGGCGCTCTCCCTCGTCAGGGACGATCCCCGGGAGTGGTACTATGCCCTGATGGACTACGGATCGCGCCTGAAGACGCGGGTGGCGAACCCCAACCGCCGGAGTGCGGTATACCAGGTGCAGGAGCCGTTCAAGGGATCGGATCGGCAGGTCCGCGGCGAGATCCTGCGGTTCGTTCTGGCGGAGGGGGAGGTATCCGTCGATGCCCTCATCGCCGAGCTGAGGGGTGACGGCGAGCGGATCCGGACCCTGCTGGGAGTGCTGGAGAAGGAGGGGTTCCTCACTACACGGAGCGGCAGAGTCGCGCCGGCGGGAAAGGAGGGACGACGTCCCCGCGACCCTTCTCTCGAGCCCGATGCCCGCTCGTGCTCGAGCACGTCTGAAGCACCTGACGGGCTCCATTAATTTTATTAATTCGGGACGTGAAGCATGTCGGAGGCTGTATGGACCGGAACCGCCCGAAACTGCAAGGCAGACATTCGAGGATTTTAGGACCCACGGTGTCCGCAAATCCACAGGGTGCAGGATACGGTTCGGGCGATGGTCCGACAGCGGACGATTGCGATGGAGACGATGCCCAGATGGCTGAAAAGATGACGTACCAACTGCCGCCTCTGCCATACGACTACAGCGGCCTGGAGCCCTCGATCTCGGAGCGGCAGCTGCGCTTGCACCACGACAAGCACCACCAGGCATACGTAATCGGCGCCAACGCCGACCTGGAGAGGCTGGAACGGTCCCGCCGTGAAGGGACCGATATCGACATGAAGGCACTGTTAAAGGAACTCTCGTTCAATATCGGCGGGCATATCCTCCACTCCCTCTTCTGGGAGAACATGGCGCCCGCTGGCGGGGAGGGGGGCGGCAAGCCCGGTGGAATCCTGGCAGATGCGCTCAATGCGGAGTTCGGTAGCTTCGAGCGGTTTAAAAAGGAGTTCACTGCCGCGACGGGTGCGGAGGGATCCGCCTGGGCGGCGCTGTCCTTCGACGTGGCGACCCGGCGCCCCGTCATCATGCAGATCGAGAAGCACAGCAACCATGTTTACCCCGCATATCCCATCATCCTGGTGCTGGATCTCTGGGAGCATGCCTACTATCTCGATTACCAGAACGAGCGGGGAAAGTATGTGGATGCCTTCTGGAACATCGTGAACTGGGGCTCCGTGGAGAAGAGGCTGGCGGCGATCCCCGGGATCGGGTGAGAGGTCTCTTCACCGGCTTTACCGGTCCGGCGGATGGTTTCAACCGCTCTCCCGGACCGGGGGTGGAGGCTTGCCGTCACCTTTCCCACTCGTTTTCCGGCCATCTCAACGGCTACGATGGCAGCTGGCGATTCTATCCAGATACTCGGGATCCTGGAGGCCTCGTCCCTGCGCGGAGACGACACGGGACTGCATAGAACCCCGACGCGAGAAGAATCTGCGGGAGGTCATCCTGGAGACATACCCCGACGATCTGCAGGCCCTGGAAATCTATCGGGAGACCCCCGCGACCGATTGCTCCTCCATTCCGTCGCTTGGCCGGCATCCAACAGGGATTTCCGTATTGCGGGCTCCCTGCAGACCTATTGGCGGCTGCCGCGTATCATGAATGCAGGGGCACCTCCCTCGCCCCCCATTCTGCAGGCAACAGAGTCTTTCTCCGGGATACGGAGATGATTCCGTCCGATAGGCTCCCCGGAGACAGGATCGGAATCGATAGAGCTGTTCCCCCCTTCGACGGCTCCGCACGCATCTCCCCACCACCTCGTATCCCGGCACAGGGGAGTGGAGGAATTCATCCACGCTGCCGCATTCCCGCACAGCCTCTCCTTCGGGGACCGAGAGGCGCTCGTCCTTCGTATCCCGGAGGGCATCCGATCCTCCTGCTCCTCTCACCCCGATCCCGGCAGCAGGGGATCCGCCACAACGTATAAATAGAGGCGGGTGCGGGTATGGGCGGTGCAGTGGTATCCTCCGTGCAACGACAGCCCGGTGAACCAGGCTCTCCCGGCTGATGCCGATATCGATCTGCACCCATGCGGGCCGGGCGTCTCGGGGGGCAGACGCATGAACCGGTCAGAAACATTCGGGTGACCAGTCGATGCCAAGAAACATTCTCGATCTCATCATCGAGGATCACAGGCGTGTGATGGATGCTCTTCGCCGGCTTCTCGACCAGGGAGTCACCGCACCGCCGGAGAGCGTCATCGCCGTGCAGACGGGTGCGACGAGTGCCGTCGCCGAACAGACCTTCGCAGGTGCAGCCGCGGAGATCCTGGCGCACTTGCAGAGCGAGGAGTCGACCCTCTATCCGAGGCTGAAACCGGAGATGAGAGATCGCATACGGGACGCGGAACGGGAGCATGGCGGGATCAAGGCCCTTCTCCAGCAGCTCGGACGCCCCACGGAGGGGATGCGGGCCGGGGATGAACGCTGGCTGGAGAAGATCGGGGAGTTGAACAGGCTCGTCCGCTACCACATCGATGAGGAAGAGAGGAGCATACTGCCCCGTGCCCGGGATCTTATCGGAACGGAGACGCTGCAGGAGATCGCCCGGGATTTCGAGGAGGGCAGGCAGATAAACCGTCATGCAGCAGGCGCCAGCGCTGCTGCAGCCGAATCCCGAATCGGATGACTGCCCGAACAGGAATCGATCAGTCCCGAACGGTTCTGATAGCGAAGGGTGAACGCAGCCTGTCGTGGAGGTACAGGCGATCGCCGGCGATTGGAGATCCGGTCGGTCCATGAAGGGATGCCAGCACCACCGACCGCAGGATTCGCGAGCGAGCTGCGGTCGGCGAACAGGAGGCGGGAAGGGGCGGGATGATGGAAACTGCTTCGAACGACGCAAATGTCCAACAGGAGAGAGATAATGGCGCAGAATCTTGTTGATGTTCTCATCCAGGAACATCAGGAAGTGATGAACGGGCTGAACTCCATCATGGAGAGGGGCGCCCCTCCGGAGCGGGGAACCCGGAACCCGGAGTTTGACCGCGTGCACAGCATGTTCCTCCAGCATGCGCACGGCGAAGAGGAGGCGTTCTATCCCCGGATACGGGACGAAATGCCAGATATGGTTCGGGATGCCCTCAACGAGCACGAGAAGGTGCGGACCCAGATGCAGGAGCTCGCCAGCCAGTGGCACGAAGAGAGCGAGTGGAAGTCCCGCCTTCAGGAAGTAAAGGGGAATATCCAGCACCATGTGGAAGACGAGGAGCAGAAGATCTTCCCCAGAACCAGGGATATGTTCAGCACGCAGGAACTGGAGCAGATGGCCCAGCAGTTCGAGGGAGCCAAGCAGCGGACTCCAGGAATTTCAGCGGCAGCGCCCGGGAGGGCTGAAGCCGCCCGATAACCGGCACAGGGGTAACACGCGGGGCGGGGAGTGCATCATTTCCTCGATAGTCCTTCCCGCAGACGAGTCCCCGGCGGTATGGGGCAAGGTCGGGGGCATGCCGGGCCAGGTCGTGAGACTGCGGGAGATCGGGCGCAGGGTTTGCGTCCCCGTTGCGGCATGGACATGTACTGGAGTACCTGGAAGACAGAGAGGGGAAGAGCGTCACGATCCGGAAGGACCGCAAGAGGATTCTTTCCGCAGGATGACAACCCTTCGCGGAAATGGAGGCAGATGCAGGCGGGAAACCGTCCGCCGGAGCTGCTCTGTCCGCTTCTGCCGCGAGGGGAGATCCGGACTCCCTCTGCGCGATGCCGCGCCTGCCCGGATGGAGCAGG
This sequence comes from Methanomicrobiales archaeon, assembly GCA_030019205.1. NCBI lineage: Archaea > Methanobacteriati > Methanobacteriota > Methanomicrobia > Methanomicrobiales > Methanomicrobiales archaeon. Next base: position 20,284 of record JASEFH010000008.1, on the reverse strand, counting down.
CAGCCCAGAAGCGTGCCGAAATCTGCCGGCAGAGGGGGCTCTTCTGCACCGCTGGCTGGACGAACCGGCTTCTCAAAGCCATCTCCCGGGAGGGAAGGTCCTGATGCGGGTTCTATCCGCGACTGCCGAATTCGAGCGGGCGATGCCTGGGTATCAGAGAGGCTCGCTGTCTCGCCGGGCTTCCCCCCTCCGGTATGCGATGCCCGCGGGAGGTTGCTATGACAGACAACATCGTCGAGAAGATCCAAAGGGAGCACGATGCAATCCTGTCCGAGCTGGACGGGCTGATTGAGGAAGCGGGTTCGGAACAGCAGCAGTCGAGAGCCGAAGGATTCCTTCGGATGGAACGGAAGCTGCAGACTCACATGTACGCTGAGGAGCGTGTCTTCTCGCCCCTTCTGGCGGGCACGCTGCAGGAGCGGATCGAAGAGTCCCTCGACGATCACAATCGAATCCGCAGGGAACTGCGCGAAGCGTTCGCTGCTCGATCGCTCAAACCCGGATGGAGAGCCGCGCTGGCGGAGTTGAAGACGCTGGTCCGGTTCCATGTCGAGAACGAAGAAGTGCTGCTGAACGAGTTGGGGGATGGATTCAGCGACGCCGATCTCGAAGGGATGGGTCGCCGGTTCGAGGCGGAGAAGCAGAACTACCTCGGAGCGCTGGCAGAACTCTCCCATGGGTCGGGCGAGGCTGTCTAGGGCGGAGAGCGGAGCCCGTCCCCGATCCCCGTCCCTCTCTCACCCCCATGCCACGTCCGCCGGCAGGGGCCTTGAAGACGAGCCTGTTGGACCGCACGTCGAGAGGATTTACCGCGATTGCGGGGATTCCCCGATCCCGCAGAATGTCTCCCGTGATTCCTTCGGGATCGGTAGAGCCCCGTGCCGCCGACGGCTCGATCCGTGCTCTCCCGGATGCGCCGGAACCAGCGCACCTCCCCGTCCATACGCTCCCGACCTCCCTTTCATCGGATCTTTCCAGGCGGCACGAAGGAGAGAGAGCCCTCCGATCTGATGGTGCCTTCCGGGAGAGCGGATGGACTCACCGAGATCCCCGCATACCGGCAGGTTGCCGAAGAGCGGTATCGCATCCCCGCCGAAGGGTGCTCTGCTCCTCGGGAGCTTGAACGTTACCGAGCCCCACGAGTGGCCCGGTGTGTGCGACACGCGCAGGGCGGGCTCGTCGCCGATCGGGATGGTATCCCCCTCTTCGAGAGCGCGATCGAAGGGAGTGAAGCCTTCTAAAAGGTGGAAGAAGGCAGGAACAGGCCATTCCTGCACCTCACCATCCTTGGCCAGGACCGCTCGAGCGGTTGCGCCGCGAAACGGGAGTCTGTAGCGTCCTGAATCGCCCCAGTCGCCCCGATATAGCGGGAGGAGGATGCGTCTGGAGAACCATGGCAATCTTGCCGTGGTCTCGTCCTCCCCGATGCAGTCCCTGATCACCCTCCAGGATCCGCCCACCCGATGCCGATCAGGCAGACTGCATCGCTGTAGATGCGATAGACGAACAAACGCACCACGGAGATGCCCTTCACTTCCCCCGGAAGGGGATCCCGAGTGCGTGCACAGGCTCTGTCAGCGGCATGCGATCCTTCCGCCGCTCTGGATAATTGGGCTGGTACAGGGCTGTACCCCGCGGTTCACCACGCACGGGCGGAGGATCCATGGTATTAAGAGGGAGTATCGCAAAGGGGGGATGGATCGTGCGGATCGGGTATCCCTGCATCAACAGGAGCATCGGATGCCGGGCAGGATCGACGTTTCGCCTGGCATCGTACTCGGAGGAGAGGCTGGAACGGGCTGTCCGGAACAACCTCGAATGCCTGTACCGAATACTGGAGTTCAACGTGGAGAACGGCATCCTCTTCTTCCGGATCACCTCTGATCTGATACCCTTCGCTTCCCACCCCGACTGCCGATCTCCCTGGCAGAGGCGATTCGCCGATGCATTCTCCTGTATCGCGGAGTTCATCCGTCGGCACCGCATCCGCATCTCCATGCACCCGGACCAGTTCGTTCTGCTGAACTCGATGAATACCGCCGTTCAGGAGAGGAGCAAGAGGGGACTCGCATATCATGCGCAGGTGCTCGAAGCGCTGGAGCTCCCTACGGACGCCAAGGTGCAGCTGCATCTCGGAGGCGTCTACGGAGACAGGCGAAGGAGCATCGAGAGGTTCATCAGGCGGTATGAAGCCCTCCCGGATCAGATCCGCTCCCGCCTCGTGATAGAGAACGACGATCGCCTGTATACGCTCGCCGACTGCGTGAGCGTGCACGACAGGACAGGCGTACCGGTCCTGCTGGATGTATTTCACCACCGCGTGAACGGCTCCGGCGAGAGTTGTGGAGAGGCGGTGCGCTTGGCAGGCGCCACCTGGGCAGCGGAAGACGGCGTTCCCATGGTGGATTACAGCTCGCAGCAGGCGGGGAGACGGGCGGGGGTGCATGCGGAGTCGATCGATCTCGCTGACTTCCGGAGATTCCTTGCGGTATCCCGCCCCGTGGATATCGACATCATGCTGGAGATCAAAGACAAGGAGCGAAGTGCCATCCAGGCGGTGGAGGCGGCAGCTTCGGATCCGCGATTTATACGGGTATCCACGAGCAGCGTTACCTGAACGTGCCGCCCGTTCCGGATCCGCTCCGATCGGGGAGGGGAGGTTCGTCGACTAGGGGAATCGATGGTCCCTTCTCTGCCAGGGCATGCACCTCGTCCGCGCTGAGCTCCAGATGCACCTGATCCCCCTCCCGCCGCTCGTGCATCCCCCATCTCGCGAAGAAGGCACGGGCGGCATCGTCGATGGGATTGAGCGTGATGCCGCGCCGCTGCTCGCACGCAACCCGGATCGCGGCCTGCACGAGCGCGGTTCCCAGTCCCAGTCTCCGCAGGACCACGCCGACATCCGTCATCTTGAGCAGTCCCGGATCGTAGTAATCCCGCCGATACGCCAGCGCACCCAGAACGATTCTCCAGTGACAGATGACCAGCAGATCTCTGGAGAACTGCTGCAGTGCGTCCAGAGTCATCCGGACCCCCGGTATCGCTGTCTTCAGCGGACCCCAGCGGTCCGTCGCATCCCGAAGCAGATCGCGGCGCGGTCTGGTGTAACCGGAAGGCAGCCTGACGATGACCAGATCTTCGCAGGGACGCATGGCGGTTTCGATCCGTACCTCCGAAGCTGCTACATAAAAGGATCGCATAACCGGTGGGCACACCGGAACCGTTCGGCGAGTGGATTCGGGAGTCCCGCGTAGCGAATGAAAGGGGGGAGGAGAACATCGAAGTGGGTTCCGGAAGCGTCAGGGCCACCCCCGCAACCTTCTTCGCAAATCCCGTAGGTGTAGTATGGCACTCCCCGGGGCATCGCGACGCGCAGGATCCTCCCCCGCCTGCGATATACCCTGCGGAGACATTCGATGAAATGTTCCAAACGGCGGGCCACAAGACTGCGACATGCGCGCACGCCCGACACCGGGCTGATCGCACCCATGGGATCCATTGCCCCTGAGGATCTCATGGGAGAGGGACCGCGGGGTATCCCCGATCCTCTTCCAGGGGAGAGGCCGCACTGCGGGGAGACAGGACTCCTCCGTACACCCTGCCCGGAAGAAGGTGATGGGGGACTCTGAAGGGGAACGCCTCTCCCGTCCATGCCCGGGGGCACGGGATCCGGTGGATCCAGGCATCGGCCATCCCGCGATAACAGGTTGGCGGAGAGCATTTGCGGGACTCCGTTAGGATGGGGCGGACACATTGCCCGAGGGATCTTGCGTCCCCTGCCTCAACCGACCAGTGGACCGATCCCGCGCCGGCCGACCCCGGATAGGCCCTCGAATACCTTCAGGTGCGCTCCAACCTCTTTTCAGGCATCATCGGCTTCCGTTCCTCTGCGCTCCTAGAGGGACAATCGCAGCCTGGGAAGGTTTGTGAAATAGGAGGATGTTCGCCCCCACTCCCGACCGTAGCGATAGGTCAAGATATGGGGAGCAGAGGGGCTAACTTATCTATGCTCGCGGCTGTCCCCGGGCGAACGGAAGGGTTGTGCCCGGCATGGCAGCTCCCTTGCCGCGTCGAGGATCCGCTGCGCGATAACGCGGAACCCCCGCTTATCCCGCCCAGGCCTCTCACGGCATCCAGACCTCCCTGACCTGAGGGGACCCGTTATTGTGATCCATATCCTCCCGAGGCAAAGGCCGTCAGGCAGGGGCGAAACCCGCGGGCGGATAATCCTTACTTGAGGATCCGGGGATACTTTTATCACGAATACAGGCATTCAATGGTTCGAATTCGAAGATCGGAGCAGGAAACATGCAGATCCATGGATATTCCATCACGGAGAGCGGGAAACGATCGTCGGGATCGGCCGCTGGTTCCGCATTCCAACCGCGATCGGTCGAACCGCCGAAGTGGCGAGCGGAAGCGAAGGGACACGGGGAGCGTCGCCTCCCTTGCGGACCTATCCGTCCACGCCTGCAGGCGGCAGGAGCGTGATCAGGGATGGTCACAGAGCCGCAGGAGCCGGGGCTGAACCGCCTCCGGCACTCCAAGAGTCCGTATCTCCTCCGGCACGCCCGGAACCCCGTGGACTGGTACCCCTGGGGGAACGAGGCGTTCTCAAAAGCGAAGGAAGAAGATAAACCCATATTCCTCTCCATCGGCTACTCGACCTGCCACTGGTGCCACGTGATGGAACGGGAATCATTCCAGGATCCAGTGGTCGCCCGTCTCCTGAACGAGACCTTCGTCAATATAAAAGTCGACCGGGAAGAACGTCCGGACATCGATCAGGTCTACATGACCATTGCCCGGGCGATGACGGGAAGCGGCGGCTGGCCGCTCACCATCCTGATGACCCCGGATAAACTCCCCTTCTATGCCGCCACCTACATCCCGAAGGAGTCCCGCCACGGGATGGTCGGCCTCCGGGATCTCGTCCCCCGCATCCAGGAGATCTGGCGTAATCAGAGAGAAACGGCGGTGAACTCCGCCCGGGAAGTGATAGAAACCCTCTCCAGGGAGACCCGGCCGCCGCAGGAGGAGGAGATCGATACGTCCATTCTCGACGACGCCTGCCACGCCCTCAACATCCGCTTCGATCGCCAACACGGCGGGTTCTCTCCCGCCCCCAAATTCCCCCTGCCGCACAACATCCTCTTCCTCCTCCGCTATTACAACCGCACCTTCGATCCGAATGCCCTTTACATGGCGGAGAAGACGCTCCAGGCGATGCGTCGTGGAGGGATCTGCGATCAGATCGGGTTCGGTTTTCACCGCTACGCGACCGATGCGGCGTGGCTCGTCCCGCACTTCGAGAAGATGCTCCACGATCAGGCGCTGCTCGCCATGGCCTATGCCGAGTGCTATCTGGTGACGGGCAGGGAGGGCTATGCGGATGTCGCGCGTGAGATCGTCCACTATGTGCTGCGGGATATGACCGCCCCGGAGGGGGGGTTCTACTCTGCCGAGGATGCCGACAGCGAAGGGGTCGAAGGCAAGTTCTACCTCTGGACGCGGGAGGAGGTGTTCAGCGTACTCGCGGAGGAGGAGGCAGACCTCTTCTGCCAGCGTTACGGTATCCGAAGCAATGGCCGTGGGATCGAGCAGAGCATCCCTCATATCGTGCGATCCCTGGCCGACCTGGCCGAACGCTACCGCACAACCGAGGAGACGATTGCCATCCGTCTGGAGCGGGCGCGAAAGCGGCTATTCCAGGCGCGGGAAAGACGCATCCCTCCCGCCCGGGACGACAAGATCCTGACCGACTGGAACGGCCTGATGATCGCGGCTCTTGCAAGGACGGGGTGGATTCTGGACGAACCGGGATACCTGGCTGCTGCCGAGAAGGCTGCTGCCTTCATCCTGACGACGCTCTGCCGGGACGGCGAGCTCCTCCACCGCTACCGCGACGGAGAGGCATCCATTCCGGGTTTCCTGGACGACCATGCCTTCCTCGTATGGGGGCTGCTGGAACTCTACGAGGCGACGTTCAAACCCGCCCACCTCGAAAGTGCTCTGAAGGTGCAGGATGCCGCAATAGCCAGGTTCTGGGATCCGGATCGGGGGGGATTCTACTTCACTTCGGGCGATGAGGAACTGCCCCTCCGCCGCAAGGAGAGCCACGACGGGGCGATCCCCTCCGGCAACGCAGTCTCCCTCTCGAATCTCATCCGTCTCGGTCGCCTGACGGGCGACGCCGATCTGGAGGAGAAGGCTCTCGCCCTCGTGCGGGCGTTTGCGCCGAACATTCGCGACTCCCTGCCCTCGCACACGCACATGCTGAGCGGGATCGACTTCATGTTAGGACCCAGTCATGAGGTGGTGATCGCGGAAGGGCGAGATGCTGGCGGCACCCGGAAGATGCTGGATGCGCTTCGCCGGTACTTCCTTCCCCGTGTGGTCGTGCTGGTCCGCCCCGAAGGCACCGGCCCTATCACCCGGATCGCCCCTTTCACGGAGTCCATGCAGAGTTCGGGGGGTCAGGCGACCGCCTATGTCTGCGTCCTCCGGGCCTGCCAGGCACCCACCACCGACGCCAGCGTCCTGATCCGCACACTTGGTGTGCGGGAGGTGCACACCTAGGAGATCGATACGTACATAATGGAGCGGGGATCATTCCCCCGGAATGTCCGGGAGAGGGAAAGGCTCGCAGGGGGCGCCAGCTCCTGGGTATCCCGGAATGCAAACACCAGGATCGAGGATGTCACATGGCCAGAAGACTGTTATCTGAAGCGGAAGGATACGAACTGTTACGGGAGAACGGGGTTCCCGTCCCGGCTCATGCGATCGTGCAGAACGAAGAGGACGCAGCTGCGTTCGCGGACAGTATCGGCTATCCCGTCGTCATGAAGGTGGTCTCCCCCCAGATCGTCCACAAGACAGACGCCGGCGGCGTGGTGCTGGAGATCCGGAACCAGCAGGAGGCGCGGCAGGCGTACCGTTCTGTCATCGAGAACGTCACGGAGTACGATCCCCGAGCGGAGATCCGCGGGGTGATGGTGGAGAAACAGCTGCCGCCAGGGCTGGAGGTGATCATCGGCGGGAGGACCGATCCCACCTTCGGCAAAGTGATCACCTTCGGTCTCGGGGGCGTGTTCGTGGAACTTCTCCGTGATATCGCCATGCGGGTGCTTCCCATCGATCGGGAGGATGCGGAGAGGATGGTCCGCGAGATCCGCGGCTATCATTTGATCGCTGGATTCCGGGGGCGTGGCATGGACGAGGAGGCGTTGATCGAGCAGATCCTGAACGTCGGGAATCTCTTCTGCAACGACCATCGGATCGTGGAGTTCGACATCAACCCGATGATCCTTTACGAACGGGGGGCGTCTGCCGTGGACGCGCGAATATACATGGAGGATTGGGGTGCCGCGGCGCTGGAGAGGCGGGAGCCCCTGCCATTCTCTCCCGAGGTCTTCTACGCGGACTCGATCGCGGTCGTCGGTGCCTCCTCGGACCCACGGAAGATCGGGTATGCCGTCTTTCGGAACCTGCTCAATTATCCCGGGCGGCTCTATGCGGTGAACCCGAAACGAACGGAGATCCTTGGCCACAGGACATACGGATCCCTCGGCGCCATCCCGGGGGATATCGATATGGTCGTGATTGCGGTGCCTGCCCCCGCGGTGCCCCAGGTGCTGGAGGAGAGCGGGAGAAAGGGTGCGAAACTGGCGGTTATCGTCTCGGCGGGCTTCCGGGAGACGGGAGAGAGGGGAAGGGTAGAAGAGGAGAGACTGCTTGAGATCGCCCGCACGTACGGCATTCGGATCGTCGGCCCGAACAGCCTGGGGATCATGCTTCCGCACCGGGGGATCAATACCACGTTTGATCCCGTATCCGCGCAGCCCGGTTACATCGGATTTGTCTCCCAGAGCGGCGCGATCATCACGACCGTGGTGGACTGGAGTATCACGGAAGGCATCGGATTCTCCGCCGTCGTGAGCGTCGGCAATCAGACGGACCTGAGCTTCGTCGATTACCTGAAGTTCCTCGAGCAGGACGAGAACACCCGGGCGATCATCCTGTATATTGAGGAGATCCGCAACGGCCGTGAGTTCATGGAAACCGTGGCCGGGATTTCGAGGAAGAAGCCGATCATCGCCCTGAAGGCAGGCTCTTCGACGAAAGGCAGAGAAGCCGCCATATCCCATACTGGTTCCCTCGCAGGGAGCTACGAGGTCTACATGGCTGCGTTCCGGCAGACCGGCGTGATCCCGGCATTCTCGCTCCGCGAGGCCTTCAACATGGCAGAGGTGATCGCGGCTGAGGGATATCCCGGCGGCCGCAGGGCAGTCATCGTCACCGGAGCGGGAGGGTTCGCCGTTCTCGGCTCCGACTACGCGGAGAGGTTCGGTATCGACCTGGCAGTGCTGCCGCCCCACATGATGGAGGAGTTGAACTGCGTCCTGCCCTCCACCTGGAGCCATGCCAATCCTCTGGATATCGTAGGGGATGCCGGTGCCGACCGGTATGCGCGGGTGTTCGACGTGCTGATCCGTCATCAGGATCTCTGGGACATCGCCTGCATCATCGCCGGGCCTACGTCCGTCCTGGACCCCCGCCTCCTCGCCCACGAGATCGAGCGGCTCCAGAAGCGCACGGACCGGATGGTCGTGGGATGCCTGCTGGGGGGAGAGCATATGAAGGGGGGGTTACGGCTGCTCCGCGAGAAGGGCATTCCGAACTTCACCGAACTTGAGGATGCTTTCAAAGCGATAGGGCGGATCCTGGCGGGCATGAAGGTTCTGGGGCCGCCGGCGAGGGAAGCTCCGCCCCCGGAGCCTGCGGCTGCAGAAGGGGCCCGGGTGGCGGCGGCATCGGAGCAGGAGTGAGGGGACGAACACGCACCAGAACGGGCTGGCTGGTATCGATTCCGCCGCCAGGCCACCCTGGCGTCTGTCGGATTGTGCAGAGAAGTTCCCGCGCGGCAGGGCCCGGCGGTGTGCACGCTGAGGCCGTGCGACAAGCGGGTAACCGCATCCTCCCCGGGAAGCCCCCCGATCCCGGGTGATGCGGGAGGATAACGCTCGAAGGCCGATCTCTCGAGGAGATGGTTGATGCAATCGATCGTATGCGGGGATCCCCTCTCTTCAGGGCACAGCCGAGGGGGGGACCACCTGCCCTCCGCGCGCCGAGAATAACGAGGGGGTATACAGCCTGTTCTTCTCCCTGCGCGGTCGGATCGCATTCTGAGGGACTTCCAGCAGGGGGTTCAGCGGGAGCGCAAGGTTCAGGACGGGATCGGGGAGCAGGAGAACGGCTTCGACGACGGGGGATTCCGTCATGCCGCGCGGGACAGGCCAACTGCCGGAAGGTTAACGCGTCCCCATGGAGGGGAGATGGCGGAGTGCGGGGCGCCTGCCCTCTCAGATCCGTTTCCCGCATCGGAAAAATTCTTCCCGTGGCTCCCGGGCCGGCGTATTCTGCTTTACTCCTTCTCGACCGGATACCCTGCATTCACCCAGGCGGTGGCGCCGCCGAGGAGGTTCACGACGTGCTCATAGCCGTGCTTCTGGAGGATGCTGGCTCCCAGGCTCCCCTTGAACCCCGAGTCGCAGTAGACCACGACCGTCCTGTCCCTCGGGACCTCGCCCAGGTGGTCGGCCAGGTGACCGACGAAAATGTGGCGGGAGCCCGGGATATGCCCGATGCTCCGGCGGTTCCTGATGTCCCGCACATCCAGGATGAACAGCGTCGGATTGGAGAGCCGTTCGTGGAGATCCTGGACCGACCATGTGCGGGTGGTCTCGATCTCCTGCGCTGCCGTGAACCAGGCGGAGTATTTAGGACCGAGATATCCGGCCACATTATCGTAGCCCATCCGGATGAAGTCGGCAGCGACGCTCTCCAGATCCTGGTAGTCATGGACGAGGACGATAGGATCCTCGTAGTTCAGCAGGTATCCCATGTAGGAGGTCAGGCCCTCCCGCCAGATGTGGATGCTGCCGGGCAGGTGGCCACCGGCAAATGCGGTGGGGGAGCGGATGTCCAGGACCTGGGCTCCTTTTCGACGGCACTCATGCACGTCCTGGATGGAGAGGGGTTCGAGATACGGGCGGCCGCAGCCTGCAGGGCCGATCAGGTTCAATGCCTCCACCTTCGAAAAATAGGGAGGGAAGTAGAGTATCTCGCGACTTTTCTCCCGGATGAACGCCTCTCTCCCCTTCCTCAAACGCGGGTTTGTCCTCTTCTCGTATCCGATGGTGGTATGCGGATGGTCTGCGATATGGCCGCCGCACGCGGAACCCGCACCGTGGGCGGGGAAAACAAGCACTCCGTCGTCCAGCTTCAGCAGCTTGTCGAAGATGCTCTCCGCGAGCAGCTTCGCCATCTCCTCCTGTCGTCCCTTCACCAGATCCGTTCTCCCCACTTCGCCCGCGAAGAGCGCGTCTCCCGTGAAGACGAGGTATGGTTCCCCAGAGACTTCATGGTCGCGGACGATGATGGAGATGCTCTCCGGGGTGTGCCCAGGGGTCTCCAAGATCTCCAGCTCCAGAGAACCGATGCGGAACGTATCGCCCTCCCGCACGCTCTGCCCGTATGCGAACTCGGTCCTGTCGCTGTGGTAGATCTCCGCCTTCACCTTTTCAGCGAGCGGCACGGATCCGATGAGGTAGTCCTCATTGCGGTGAGTCTCGAAGATGTGGGTGATGTCAACCCCGTACTGTTCTGCGAGCTGCATGTAGACCTCGCAGTCCCTGCGGGGATCGATGACTGCGGCACTGCCGCCGGAGCCGATAAAGTAGGAGTTGTGTGCCAGGCCCTCGGAGACGATCTTCTCGAATATCATGGTCAACCTCTCTTCAAACGACTGCCGGTCTGACCATGTACGAGAACTGTTTATTAATCGTTTCCCTCGCCGTGCAGGTTCGGCAGGAAGGATGGCAGGACGTATGTGGTAATGCAGGGTATCCTTTGCTTCCGTGAATTCGATGAGCCGGTAATAACAGATGATTACGAAAAATCTCGAAGTTTAGAGAATTTTGATGTGGGTGCGACGCCAACCGTTATCCGAGCAACCATGCAGATTCGGCATCTTATCGGATATACACTAACCCTTGCGCTCTTTGTCGCCGGATGCGGATGCATCACTCAGGGAAGCGGGGAGATGATCTCTGGTACGGGTACGGTCGTCCACGTGGAGCTCGAAGGCGGGTTCTACGGCATCGCCACCGAGGACGGTGAGAAGTACGTTCCCCTGAACCTCGAGGAGGACTTCTCACGGCATGGACTGCCCGTTCGGTTCGAAGCGAAGAAGAAGAGCGATCTCGCCACCATACAGATGTGGGGGACGCCCATCGAGATCGTGAGCATCACTCCGATCAGCGTTCCACACGAACCTCCGGAGGCCATGGTCAATACCACGGGTACCGTGCGGTTCGTGGATCTGGAGGGGGGATTCTACGGCATCGTCACCGACGACCAGATACGCTACTATCCCCTGAATCTGGAGCCGGGCCTGAAGGTGGATGGGCTGCGGATACGGTTCCGCGCGGTTCCGCGCGAAGACGTCAGCACTCTCCAGATGTGGGGAATTGTGATCGAGATCGAAGAGGCCGCGGCGATCTCGGCTCCGCCAGCCACCGATGGCAAAGTCTCAGCCAGGGAACCATCCAGCGCGTAGATATCGAGGGGGAGTAAATGGCAGCGTAACCGACAGCGGGGGGTGCGATATCCGCTCAACCGGCACGAGTCGTTCAGAGAACCGGCCTCGCCGTATTCTTCCACGGGAGGCCGCCACCCACGACCACGGAGATGGGGCGAGCGGGTACGGACTCCTCACGCATCTCTCGACCCGCTGCCTCCTGTCCGCAGACGCGCCTGCCGTTCTCCGGGCAAGAGAAGCTCGCATGCTTCGGTCGAGCAGAGGCGGGAATGCGGATCCGGGGATATGGCGATTCAACTCGGCCATGGAGCGATCGGCCAGTGCTTTCAGAGCCAGCCATCGGTTCTGGTGCTGACAGGCGGATAAACGCCGCTCTATCGGTACGGCAGCGGACTGATCCGAAGAGTGTTTCATCCGGCTTATCGTTCTCCCGGCGGTATCGAAGGCGCTCGGGATCTCAGGGGCAAGAGCTGTTGTGCGGCGCAGGGCAGGGATGATCCGTTCCCTCTCCACCCGGTGCGGTAGACTGCCTGTCTCTGGGGGGCTGCCAGGCATGGGAACCTGCGGCGGGATCGCGTCCGTGTGCTCGATCGGGACCCGGCGCCCTCTCACGGATGTCGATAAAGGAATTCGGCCAGCGCACGGCATCCCTGCTCTCGGGCGGTGGAGGGGCCCAACTCCTCCCCCCTCGAATTCCATTTTCCCGGTGCGACAGGGCCTGAAGGGGGAACGAGCATCGAGGTTTACGGGATCAGGGTCTGGCCGAGCCGCTGCTCTTCAGGCATTGTGGAGTACTGGGGAGAACCACGGGAACGAATGATCCCGTTTGGAACGAACGAAGGCCGGGAGGTGTCCCCTGCAGCCGGGCCTCGGGCAGGGGACGGAGGCTGTCTTCGGGTACGGGGCAGGCACAGCAGGCTGTCCGCACCCCGCCTGTAGCATTACAGGACGAGGTGCAGCGGAGACGAGGATCGCCTCATCCGTATTCCGGTGCGATGGGGGCAGGTGCGGGAGGGGAAAGGTACGTAACTCCCTGCAACCAGCCTTTCGAACGGACCAGCTAGCATCTTCCGTATTTCAGCGGAGAGTGCCCCGCTGGTGCCCGCAACAGTCCGCCACCGCGGTGGCGGAGATAGGAAAGGGCGGATCGTCGACGAGCGCCGGTAAGGAGATCCCTTTCCCCCCTGGCGGGCGATAGCGGCTGGGAACGACGGGGCGGACCGATGAAGTCCGTAAGACCAGGAGAGGTCGCCGATGCATTCCGGGTGCCCGCGGAATCGACGATCGGTATGCGAACGAAGGCACCCCCCTTCACGAATAGGCATGCCCGCTGACGGATCTGCCCGTGCAGCGAAACCGGAGATCGCCTATTTCCGTAGCAGGATCATATGCGCGGGAGAATGGAGGGGGGATCAGCGGTTCGGTTCCAGATCTTCGGGCGTCTTTACGTCACCCGTCTTGGGCATCCAGAGCGAGCGCGACTCCGGACGCGAGTTGATCCACATACGCTCCCATGCGGGATTGCGCAGCCGCAGGAGCGTTCTGACGCGGGCGTCGATCTCCTGCCATGTCATGCCGGAATGGACGGAACCTACGACCACCCCGGCCACCTCCCGGGCATCCGCATCCGGTACACCCGCCTCCCGAATCGCCCTCTCCAATACTTCCGCGCCGGGAGGCTCCGTCCCCCCCTTCTCCGCACTCTCGTGCGGTTCTGCCCTTTCCGGATTCATCGTCTCTCCTTCAATTATGGATTTCCATACCGTTCCCGACCTGCGGGTGCGGACCTGAGATCCGGATAGCCTCTGCTCTTCGCGGACCTGTTCTTCTGCCGGATCCCTGCCCTCCTCCAACTCGGGACGCTCGAGCTTCACCGCCGATGGGGCCCTGTCCTGCTTCTCACGCGGATAATCTGTCATTCGATCCCGTCTCCGGTTCCGCGCACGGTCCTGCCCATGCCGGCCACCGCCTTCCATCAAACGGAGGGACAGAGCGTTTGGATCGCAACGGGCAGGCGACTCTTGTTGCGGGTGAAAGAGCCGGGTTCGGTGCGATCAGCGCCCCCCGAACCGCTCCCTGTACGCGTTCCAGTGCCGCTCGATCTCCGGGTTCACCCGGCGGACCTGCGCTCGCACCTGATCGTCCAGCTCCGCCGCTGTCAGGCTGGTAGAGATTCCACTCTCCACCCGGCGGGCGATCTCCCGGGCTTCCTCGGAGGTGGCGCCGGCGCCCTCTAGGGCTCGCGAGATCTTCTCCGGATTGAACGCCTCCACGCTCCCGTCTTCGCGAAGGATCTGGATTCGCTCTCCCGCACCGGTCAGGGCCTGGAATGCCGGCGAGACGTACTCCTCCTGCCGACGGGGCTCCTCCCCTTCGGCCAGCCGCATGCCGCCCTCGGCAGGGATTTCGCCGGCACGGATGGATCTGCGGATCTCGGCATCCTCCCGGCCGCCCGATTGCGTCCCGACGGAACCCCCGCTCTTCTCGAGCTGCAGTCCCTCGCGGGCTCGCTTCTCCCGCTCCTCCTCTGTTCCCATCTCAATTTTCTGGAGTCCTTCTCTCGTGCGGGCCTGTTCCTGCACGATTCCCGTACCTTCGCGCGTCTCCCCGGGACCCGCCTTCAGCTCCCCGGTCCGGAGTTGCTCTCCGCTCCTGCCGGTGACGCCGTACCTCCCCTCCTGCTCTGAAGCCTGCTGGAGCTCCCCTTCGTAGCCCGTCTTCTGTGTGTCGAGACTGCCAACTTCGCTCCGGCTCACTCTCCCGCCCGAGCGCAGCTTCTCCGCCACGACCGTCAGCTCTTCCGATGCACCCTGAGACGGCTGCGCCTCTTCGACGTTCCAGGGTTTGGTGTAGCTTTCGGGGGATCCACCGGGCATTACGGTCTCAGGAGCCCTCCCGGCCTCTTCCTGTTCCCCGGTGCGCCGTTCGCCCCTGGCCTCCCAGCCTGCCCGGACGGATCTGCCGAATTCGCCGCCTCCGCCGCTCTCGATCTCTCTCTTCACCCTCTCCGCAGGAACCTCTCCCGCCTGCTCCCCCGTCTCTGACCCTGCCGGGGATTCGCCGGCCCGCGGGGCAAGCCCGTGCTTCTCCGGCTTCTCCGCCTCTGTCCTCTCCTGCTCTTCTCCCTCTTTGGCCGTCATTCCATCCACTTCCGTGCCCCCAACCAGGAAACCCTCTCGCCCTATCGGATCTATGCCTCAATACGGCGGCAGACCGATCGTGCAGTCTGCACTCATTCCCGGGAAGGAGGCGAAACATACCTTGTTATCCCTAATTAAGGTTATTATGGTACAGGAGATCACGGTCGGCCCGGGCTTTAGCCTTCAGGCGGACTGACCCCGCACGAACCTCACAACAGGCCTCTCAATGCCTAGTCCAGCCGGAACGGAACCGGATTCCCCTACTTCGGCAGCCCGCCGGTTCTGCGGGCGATCTCCCGCATGGTCGTCCCCGTGTTAGCCGCACGGTGGATCCCGCGGCGGTGTCCAATGCATCCTCGGGAGGATCCGCACCTGCGATACCCGGATCACTGCGGTTTCCAGCGGCACTCTGATCGACCTTTCTCTACCTGTGAGACTCCCGGGCCTCGCTCCTTCCACAGGTCTCCGACAGCCCTCCGCCACGGACGGGCATTCCCGTTCCGTCCGCGTCCGTCCCGGCGGAGCGAGCCCGCCATCTCCGCTCTCTACCCCGCAGTTCGTCGGAGCAGATCGAATCGTCTTCCATTCTGGTCACAACGCTGTTGCCTTCTGGCGTGCACTATTCCTGCCCGGTGCCTGCCGTGCCAGGCATGGCAGCCGGATCGCACCAACCATAGCATCACGACCTTTTATGTTTTTTCCTGCAAGAGCGGCATTGCGCAGCACGGGAGGCGGGATAGGATCAGTGGTTTTACGCCATCCTGCCCTGCCAATCCCCACTCCTGCATGGCACGGAAGACTTCCCTCCTGCCTCTCTCCGTCGCGCCCGGGCCTCATCCTGGACACCCGTTCATCGACTCGCTATCGGGCTCTCTCCTGATCGGCGTGGAGTCCGGTGGTATCGTCCTGATCGTTCCCCGCCGCATTCGCGTTCATCCTGATCCAGGCTCGAATAACGTGGACGCCGGTATCGCAGCCCCATATTCGCGCCCATGGCCACCGGATGAGACTGGAGATGCACCCCGTCGCTCGGCGGAACAGGGGTGGTCCGCGCGTTGCTTCCCACGATCCCATCCCCGAGGGGGGGGGCAGACTGGAATTTCGGGATTCCGACTGTTCCCGGATCCCCCTGCATACCGTCCACGGCCCCGCTCCGTTGCTTCCACCACGCGAACCGGCACCCTTTTTCTCCTCATCGAGGCGGAGCGGGATACTCTGCGAGTGCGGCAAACAGAATCCGGGGAGTATACCGCACGGATCCGGCCGTGCGACACCTCCGGGCATCCCGGCATCTGGGGAACCGAACCCCATCGCTTCAGCCAGAACTTCCCGGGGAGGACAGCCAGATCGGCAGCAGGACAGGGAGCGGATCCGGCTGATCGTTCTGCAGCCGCCTTCGATCGATGAGGCGCCGTTTGAACGAAGGCCTGGTTACCGATCCCCGGACACGCCAGTCCTGAGCCATCGCAACGGGACCTGTCGCAGGCCTGCCGTCGGGAGACCTTTCCCCTGCTGGAGCGGCGACAACCCCGCAGCTCGCGGCGGTTGCCTGTCCGGCGGTGGGCAGAAAAATGGATTCTCACCCATTAGAAATTCTCTTGTAGTTGCAGGGAGTATCACTTCCGGGATATCGATGATAACGCACCGTGTGCAGGATACCATGAGACTGATGGCCTCTCTGATACGCTCCTTCGCCGATTCCATATCGGATGACGAGGTAGATGCCTTCGTCGACGAGCTGATGAAGGCAAACCGCATCTTTGTCATGGGAGCGGGTCGATCGGGACTGGTCGCCAAGGCCTTTGCCATGCGGCTGATGCATCTCGGTTTCCAGTCCTTCGTGGTAGGGGAGACGATCACCCCCGCGCTCCGTCCGGGGGATGTGATGGTCGTCTTCTCCTCATCGGGTGAGACAAAGACCGTTGCCGACCTCGCCGAGACCGCCAAAGGTATCGGGGGGCGTATCTGTCTGATCACCTCGCGGAGAGACTCCCGTATCGGGCGCATATCCGACTGCATCGTCACGATCGAGAGCCACCGAGATCGCGACCTGGAGGAGTCCGGCGAGTACGAGATCCGCCAGATGCTGGGCGAGCACAAATCGTTCGCACCTCTCGGCACGCTCTTTGAGACGGCATCCATGGTCTTCGCCGATGCGGTGATCTCGCGCCTGATGGAGATCACAAAGACCGAGCCCAGCGCGATGAAGGCCCGGCATGCCACGCTGGAGTGAGAGTATGGCAGCGAAACGGGCGTGCGCGCACAGGCTCGAGGGCATCGAACTCTCGGGGATCCGCAGGATGTTCGAAGGGGCCGGTCCCGGCTCGATCAATCTCGCCATCGGGCAGCCTGACTTCGACACTCCGCAGCACATCAAGGATGCGGCGATTCGGGCCATCCAGGAAGGCAGAACCGGTTACACGCCGAATGCCGGCATCGAGGAGCTGCGGGTTGCGATCGCGGATAAGCTGAAGCGGGAGAACGGCCTCGCGTATACGCCCTCGGAGATCCTGGTGACAGCGGGCGGGAGTGAAGCCCTCCACCTGGTACTGGAGTCCCTCGTCAACGAGGGGGACCGCGTCCTCTTCCCCGATCCGGGATTTGTCTCCTATCCGACCCTCACAGCGATCGCCGGCGGCCGACCCGTGGGGGTTCCGCTCGACGCCGCCCTGCACATCGATATCGAGAAGGCGCAGGAGCTGATGGACGGTGCGCGCCTGTTCATTCTCAACTCCCCGTCGAATCCGACCGGTGCCGTGGAGAGTGAGGAGTCCATCCGCACCATCGTGGAGTACGCCGCGGACGCCGGGGTGACGGTGGTGAGCGATGAGGTGTACGAGCATTTCATCTACGGGCGGAAGCATTTCTCCGCCGCGCGCTACGGCGAGGACGTAATCACGGTCAATGCGACGAGCAAGACGTACGCCATGACCGGATGGCGCGTGGGCTACCTGGCCGCTCCCGAGGAGTATATCGACCACTGCCTCAAGATCCACCAGTACTGCCAGGCCTGCGCGACATCCATCTCTCAGTACGCGGCGCTGGCAGCCTATACCGGCGATCAGACAGCGGTTCGGCAGATGCGGGATGAATACAGGACGAGGCGGGATATTCTCTATGACGGCCTGAAACGGATGGGCTTTGCGTTTCCTGTTCCCGAGGGGGCATTCTACGCCTTCGTCCCCATGGGGATTCCCCTGATGCAGAGAGTGATCGAGAACGGGGTGATCGTTACGCCGGGGAGCGCGTTCGGGAAGAATATGCCGGAGCATGCGCGGGTGAGCTACGCGACCTCCCGGGAGAACCTGAGACAGGCACTGGATCGAATACAGCGCGTAATGGAGTGAGATCGGGATGGTCAAGAGTCTGCTTGCGAAGTACTCTAACGCCCACGGAATATCCGGGAGGGAAGGGAGCATCGCGGATGCAATCCGCTCGGAACTGGAGCCCTGCGTGGATGAGGTGAGGACCGATTCCATGGGAAATCTGATTGCGGTGAAGAAGGGTGGCGACTTCACGATCATGCTCGCCGCCCACATGGACGAGATCGGGCTCATGGTCCGGTTCATCGACGAGAACGGCTTCATCCACTTCGTCCCCTTCGGCGGATGGCACCCTCCGACACTCTACAGCCAGCGCGTGGTGGTGCATGGCTCGAAAGGAAGGCTCTACGGCGTCGTTGGTGCAAAACCGCCACACATCATGACCGATGAGGAGCGAAAAAAGGAGCTGAAGATCGAGGACATGTTCGTTGATATCGGAGCCACCAGTCGCGAGGATGCCGGGGAGCTGGGCGTGGAGATCGGTACCCCGATCACGATCGATCGGGAGCTCGTGGAGTTGCCGCACGACCGGGTCAGCGGCAAGGCCTTCGACAACCGCGTCGGATGCACGCTCCTCACGAGGGTGATGCAGAAGGTGCAGTCGCCCCACACAATCTACGCGGTCTTCACCGTCCAGGAGGAGGTGGGGCTGAAGGGAGCCCGGACGAGCGCGTACCGGCTCGCTCCCGACTGCGCCATCGCGACCGATGTCACCTTCCCCGGGGATCACCCGGGGATCGAGAAGAAGGATTCGCCCATAGAACTCGGGAAAGGACCGGTCGTCACCATCTCGGACGCCAGCGGAAGAGGGCTGATCGCGCATCCGGGCATGGTGAAGTGGCTTCGGGACACGGCGGAGCGGAATAATATCCCCCTACAGATGCAGGTTGGGAAAGGAGGGACGACGGACGCCACGTCCATCCACACGGAGCGGGGGGGTGTCCCGAGCACCGTCGTCGAGGTCCCGGTCCGGTACATCCACTCTCCCGTAGAGGTTGCCGATATCGGGGACCTGGAGGCGGGCATCTTCCTGCTCGTCGAAGCCCTGAAGGGAAAGCCGGACCTGTAATCGCCGGTCATGCATGGCGTGGAGGTTCCCCTCCCCCAAATTGGGTATCGACGAGCAGAAAGTCTGGCTGCAAATCCGATAACAGATCGAGGCCTTTTCGGCCCCGGTCATGATCTTTTCTGCATTCCGGAGAAGATCCGATTGCGAGCGGCGGGTGGGGGGGGCGATAGGGGGGAGGGATCCCCTCTTGGCGCGATAGGTTGAGGAGGCCGAAGAACTGTCCGAGCACCCGAACCAGCATTTCTTCCTCATGCGGCTGTTGAAGCGATTGCGGATTCGGGATAGGGCACATCCCACCAAGGGGGGAGGGGGCGTACTCCCCTCCCGTGCCCCTACCCCCGCGTGCGATAGGGCCAGGATCGAATTATGATGCTTGTTGCACACGAGCCCCTGAAACAGGCCGTATTCAGCATCGCCGCACGGCTATCGCATGCGTGAGCCGAGGCAATCGGCGGAGGAGATCCTTTCCCCCATGATAGGTCACGTTTGAGGAAGCGGGGATCGGGAGATCTCCGAACCCTGATTGCGGCACTCCTTTTAATTCCCGCATAAGGTCAGGATCTGGTAAAAAGAATCGGTGCTTTCGATCCGGGAGATCGTTTCTACAGAGCGAATGCTGGATCAGCAGGATCCCGTTCGCTCCCGAATGGATCTCCCGTTTCGAGGACGATCGAAAGTAAGGGAAGAGGTCGTCCCTCCCTCTCCCTCACTCCACGACGAAGCTGCCGGTCATCTGGACGGGATGGACGTCGCAGCGGAAGAAATAGGTGCCGGGCTCCTCCGGGGCAGTGAACGTGTAGGTGATGGAGTTCACCCCGGTGATGATCTGCCCCACGAAGATGGGTGTGGTTGCCGCCGGAGTCTCGTAGACGGCCAGATTATGGGGAATGCCGCTGTCCTGGTTCTGGAAGTTCACCGTCACCACGGAGCCGGCCGGCACCGTGATCGTGTCCATGTTGAAGGCAATGTTCTGCGCCACCAGGTCGACGGTTACGCCCCCGGGAGCCGGCGTCTCGGTAGGCGTGGGCGTCGGGGTCTCTGTCGGCGTGACATTCGGCGTCTCGGTGGGCGTGAGGTTGGGAGCAGCGCCCTCCACGGTCACGTTGACCGTCTGGTACACCAGCGGGATCAGCGGCGTGTGGTCGTTGTT